>JAPLKQ010000215.1 GCA_026387995.1 Bacillota bacterium | reverse complement strand
CAAGCGCTACCAGTGTGTACGCAGTAGACGGCGGCGCCAACTACCAGGCATACGTGAACCAGACCATCACCGACACGTACAACGCTGCTAACGGCGAGCTCGATGAGGCCAAGCGCCTTGAGTTGATGAAGTCCGTTGACGCTGGAATTCTCGACGATGTCTGGACCATCCCGTTGTTCCAGTTGCCAGAGATGCCAGCATGGTCAGAGAATCTGACCGGCCCAGCATTCAATGGCCCTTCAGGACTTACCTGGAATGCCAATACTTGGACGCTGAAGTAAGCAGCTAGCTCTTCAATAATGAATGCTGAGAGCGGGGTGTCGGAGCAATCCGGCGCCCCGCTTTCTGTTAACGTCACAATGAATTCCGACCACATTCTCTGAAAGGCAGATGGGTGCTTTCCTTCGTCATCCGACGGGTTCTCGTTTCCCTCCCGCATTGCGTTGCGCGAGCACCAACTCGGCCTCGATAAGCCCGTCGTGCAGCGCTATGTCACCTGGCTCGGCAAAGCCGTGCACGGCGACTTTGGTAAGACCATCAAGAACAAGCCCGTGTGGGCCGAGGTCAGGCGCTCAATGGGCGTCACATTGCGCCTTGTGCTGTTTGCCTCAATCGTTTCGATACTTGTTGGCGTCTTGATCGGGGTGATCTCTGCAGTCAAGCAGTACTCCTGGTTCGATCACGGAGCCACCACGGGTGCATTCCTGCTCTATTCGCTGCCGGTGCTCGCCGTTGGCTCGTTCCTGAAATATGTGCTCGCAATCCGCTTTAACCGCTGGATCGGTAGAGCCGACGATCCGCTGATTAAAACAATCGGCGAAGGCACCGCAAACTTCTGCACCAAGAGCAAGCCCTACAACTGTGGGTTCATACCGAGCGTCACTGACTTCTTGAGCCATGCGTTCTTGCCGATGCTCACCTTGGTGCTCATCAGCTTCGCTGGTTACGCCCGCTTCTCGCGCGCCGCGATGCTCGAGACATTGAATGCCGATTACGTCAGAACTGCTCGGGCCAAAGGCCTCAGCGAAAACTGCATCATGTTTACCCACGTCTTAAGAAACGCCGTCGTCCCGCTCGTGCGGTCCATCCCGGCGTCCATTCTCTTTGCCTTGCTCGGCACCTTCTACATCGAAAAGATTTACGCGATTCCCGGCCTTGGGGGTCTGCTGATTACCGCCAATAACGCGAACGACTACTTTGCTTTGCAAGGCATCGTTGTCATTTCCGCTTTGATTTCCATCATCTCTTACTTACTTGGCGACATCACGACGGCGTTAGTTGATCCACGGATCAGCTTCGCGTCGAAGTAAGGGGGTGCACTTATGGTAAAGAACATCGATCAAACGATTGATCACAATTTCGAAGACTTATTTACCGTCGTCGGCACTTCCGAGGAAGAAATTGAAAGAATCAAGAGCGCCCCGTACTCCTATTGGCGCGAGACGTTTAAGCAACTTTGGAAGAATCCGCTGGCCATCATCTGCGTCATCGGCATTGCCTTACTGGTCATCATGGCCATCGTCGGGCCGTGGATCAAGCAATACAACATTTATAGCAACGGCGGCACGCAAAGCATTTCCGTGTTTACGCCCTATCTCCCGCCGAACGCCGACAACTGGTTTGGTACCGGTGGCTCGAAAATGGGCTATTTCAAGGGCCTAGACCTTTGGACCTTGGTCTGGTATGGAACGCGCTTATCGCTCTTACTTGGCACCGTGATTGCCCTGATTGACACCTTTTTGGGATTACTCATTGGCTCGTTATGGGGTTACTTCAAACAACTCGACCCCATCATGATCGAATTACGTAACTTCGTTAACAACGTCCCGTCCTTGCTCCTTTACATCTTGCTGATGAAGTTCCTCGACCGTTCCTTCTGGACGCTGGTCTTCGTCATGTGCTTATTCGGTTGGTTAGGCTTGGCCGGTTTCATCCGTAACCAAATCATCATCATCCGTAACCGCGAATATAACATCGCGTCCCTGACCTTAGGTTCTTCGCCAAAAGCGATGATTACCCACAACTTACTGCCGTATCTCATTTCCGTCATCGTCACCGTCGTCTCGACCGCCATCCCGGAAGCGATCTCCGCTGAAGTCGGCTTATCCTTCTTCAACTTATCCTTCCGCCCGAGCGAACACGTCACGTTAGGACAACTCCTGACATCCGCGACGAGCGACTCTTGGCAGACTTTCCCGTACTTACTGATCGCGCCAATGATTGTTTTGGTGCCTTTGACCGTCACGTTCTTCTACCTCGGCCTCGCCCTCGCGGACGCCACCGATCCGAAGAACCACAGATAGGAGGTAATCGACATGCCCAATGTTATTTTATCCGTCAAAAATTTAAGCGTCGGTTTCGTCTCCCACGAACGGAAAGTCCATATTATCCGCGATGTTTCGGTTGACGTTTACGAAGGCGAAACGCTCGCCATCGTCGGCGAATCCGGCTCCGGAAAATCCGTTTTCACCAAGACCTTTACCGGAATGCTCGATGCCAACGGCTTTATCGAGAGTGGCTCGATCATGTTCCACGGCAAAGACCTGAGCAAATTCACGAAACCGGAACAATGGAAAGGCATTCGCGGCAAACAGATTGCCATGATTTTCCAAGACCCGATGACTTCGCTTAATCCGTTATTTTCCATCGGTTACCAGATTTCCGAAGTTTTAATCCTGCACCATGGATTATCGAAAGCCGACGCAAAATCCGAAGCCATCAAACTTTTAAAGAAAGTCCGGATTCCCGATGCCGAAAAACGCTATGACGATTATCCGTTCCAATATTCCGGTGGCATGCGCCAAAGAGTGGTTATCGCCATCGCTTTAGCGTGCCGCCCGGAAATTCTCATCTGCGACGAACCGACGACTGCCCTTGACGTCACGGTTCAAGCCCAAATCATCGCTTTAATCAAAGAATTGCAAGCCGAATACAAATGGACGACCATCTTCATCACGCATGACCTTGGCGTCGTCGCTAACGTCGCTGACCGTGTCGCCGTCATGTACGGCGGGCAAGTCGTCGAATATGGCACGGCCGAAGATATTTTCTATGAACCGGCCCATCCGTATACCTGGGCGTTATTATCCTCATTGCCGCAACTGGGCAGCAAGAACGAACCTTTGACCTTCATCAAAGGCAATCCGCCGTCTTTCGTCAGCGAAATCGTCGGTGACGCCTTTGCCATCCGCAACGATTACGCGATGCGCATCGACTTCTTGCAGGATCCGCCTCTATTTAAAATCAGTGAAACCCACTTTGCCAAAACCTGGCTGCTCGATCCGCATGCCCCGAAAGTCGAAAAACCGCTGATTATTCAAAATCTCCGTGCCCGCATGAAAATCGCGGCCCGAGAATTGCAACGGGAAGTAGGTGACGGCGAATGAGTAACGAAAAGCAAGTTTTAGTCAAGCTCGAAGATGTCCGCATCTCCTTTAAACGCGGCACCGTCGAACGTGTCGTCATCGAACATTTAAACCTCAACATCTATCGTGGCGAGATTTTAGGTCTCGTCGGCGAATCCGGCTCCGGCAAAACGACGATTGGCCGCAGCATCATCCGCGTCGTCCCGATTTCGGGCGGCAAAATCTTCTATAACGGCGAAGTTATCTCCGGCAAGATTCCCAAGGAACGGGCCCGGAATTTAAAGACCAAAGTCCAGATGATTTTCCAAGATCCGAGCGCTTCCTTAAACGAACGCGCCAACGTCGACTATATCGTGAGCGAAGGTTTACGTGCTTTCCATCTTTATAAGGATGAAGCCGAACGCCTTGCCAAAGTCACCGATATTATGCGTAAAGTCGGCCTCAGCCCTGAATATCTTAAGCGCTATCCGCACGAATTCAGCGGCGGCCAACGCCAACGCATCGGCATTGCCCGCAGCATGGTCATGGAACCGGAAATGATCATTGCCGACGAACCGATTTCGGCGCTTGACGTTTCGATACGCGCTCAAGTCTTGAACTTAGTGAAAAAATTCCAACTCGAACGGAACATGACGGTTCTTTTCATCGCTCATGACCTTTCTGTCGTCAAGTATATTTCCGACCGCATTGCCGTCATTTACAACGGCCAGCTCGTTGAATTAGCGGATGCTGAGCGGCTCTTCGAGGCCCCGTGCCATCCTTACACCAAGTCGCTCTTATCGGCCGTACCGATACCCGACCCCTTGATGGAAAAGAAGAAGAAAATCATTACGTACAACATCGCCGAGCATGGCTATACGCCTGCCGATCCGGCCGTTCTTTATGAAGTCGAACCCGAACATTTTGTGCGTGCTGATCAAAGAGAACTCGTTGCTTATCGCGCCGTTTGCGAAAAAGCAGCGCACAAAGGAGGCAAGTAACCATGGCTAAAAAACCTTTGAACAAGAAGAAATTAATCCGTGGCATCATTGCCGGATTTTTGGCGGCCTGTGCATTAACGGGCATTTACTACTACGCGATTGTTTACTTACTAGCCGACTATGGCAATATGGCTTATATTACCTTCTCCTATAACTTGACGCTGACTGAAGGGCAGACTGAACCGGAAGTCACGATTACACGCGTGAACCCGAGTTTGGATTATCCGACCAATTTCCGGATCCCGAATCAACTTTTGGGCTATACCGTTACTGCCATCGGCGATCAAGCGTTCTCGCTGTGCGACCGGCTGGTCAAAGTCACGATGCCTGACACGATTAAATCCATTGGCGCTGGCGCCTTTCTCAACTGCACCAAGTTAGCGACCATCGATTTCTCCAGCACGGTCGACTATATTGGCACTGACGCTTTGACGGGCACGGCCTTTTTAGCGAATAAATCCAATGGTTTGCTTTACATTGGCGATGTTCTCTATACATATAAAGGCACCTTACCCGCGGGCACGCAAATTAAACCTGGATCGGGAAGCGAAGCAAACACCGTTTATCTCGATGAAGACGTCACTTATATCGGTTCTGGCCTATTTAAAAACCAAACCGGGATCGTTTCCGCCGAATTCCCTTCTCAACTCCTCGGCGTTGGCGATTATGTCTTCCAAGGATGCACCAATTTATCTTCTGTCGTCCTTCATGACGCCACGGAATCGATTGGCAGTTATGCGTTCGATGGCTGCACCAATTTGACCGCGCTTGATTTTCCGCAATCGCTCACCACGATTGGTGAATATGCTTTCCGTAACTCGGGCTTGACCGGAACGGTGACGCTGCCTGACGCAGTCACGATTATTCCCACCGGAACCTTCCTGGATAACACGGGGATTACCGAAGTTCACCTTCCTGCCTCCCTTGAAAAAATCCAAGAATCCGCGTTCTCGGGATGTACGTCCTTAGCCAGCATCAGTTTCCCCGAGAGCGTCAACTGGATTGGCACGTCTGCGTTTCAGGAAACCGCGTTTGTCGATATCACTCTTCCGAAAGGCGAAGGCTTCTCCGTCATCGCCGAATCCTTATTCTATAACTGCGATAACCTTCAGACGGTCTACATTTATGAAAACGTTACTTCCATCCGTACGAATGCGTTCTTTGGCACGGTTGATTTAACTTCGATGATCGTATTGGATTCTTCGGACACGCCCAAGAGCTTGCCGAATGTTGTTACTTTGCCTAATTCACTGACCGCGCTTGCGGATTATGCCTTCCGTTATAGCGGTTTGCCCGCGGTTGTCATCCCCATGTTCGTGGCCACGATTAACCAAGGGACTTTCCAATATGCCGCCCACTTGACGAGCGTCACGTTCTTAACCCCACCTGTGGGCAATTCCCGCTTGACGAGCATCAAACCGGCCGCTTTCGAAGGCTGTTCCAGTCTGACTGCGCTTGTCCTTCCGGATACGGTCACGACCATCGGCGACAGTTTCCTCTCGGGAACAGCGATCACTTCGTTCGTATTCCCAAGCGGCGTTACCACGATTAACGAATATTCCTTCAGCAATTGCGCCAATCTCACCAGCGTCATCCTGCCTCATGATTTATACACGATTAAGTCTTATGCTTTCGAGAACTGCGTTGGACTGACTTCCATCGTGATTCCGCTCAGCACGACCTTCATTTATAATTACGCGTTCAGAGGTTCAACTAACCTCACGATTAACGCCGAAGCGGCGAGCCAACCGGCTAACTGGAAAGAATTCTGGAACTTCGATAACGTTCCGGTTGTCTGGGGCTATACCGGTCTATAATCCTAACAAAAAAACGTCCGAGCGATTGACATGTACCCCAAATCCTGAACAACCAGGAAAGGGGTACTTTTTTAATGAGGTACACAAAAGAAGAGAAGATCGAATGGGTGCGGATGTACAAGGCAAACAAG
>JAPLKQ010000100.1 GCA_026387995.1 Bacillota bacterium | reverse complement strand
TACGTGGCCTGAAAAGAAAAAATGCCGGAACAATCGGCAATTTCTATGTCGATTTGACGCGTTCAACACTCTACGTCTTACTTCCGTTGTCATTCGTTTTGGCATTGGTCCTCGTCTCTCAGGGCGTTCCCCAAAATTTTAGCGCTTATACAGTAGTCCAACTGCTGGAGCCCATTTTTAAAAACGGCCAGTGGATTACGACTCAAATCATTCCTCAGGGACCGATTGCCGCGATGGAAGCCATCAAAATGCTCGGTTCGAACGGCGGTGGCTTTTTTGGTACAAATTCCGCGTTTCCTCTCGAAAACCCAACGATGCTTTCGAACTTGGTCGAAATGATTTCAATCATGCTTATCCCGATGGGTGCTTGCGGAACTTCATGTCAGTGGGGGAACGACGCTGAATGGACTCATCGACTTTTCGCTCGGGAATATGGAAGGCAAAGAGGTCCGTTTTGGGGTTTTGACCAGTTCACTATGGTCGGTCTTTACGACCGCCGTTTCTAACGGAAGCGTCAACGGAATGATAGATAGCTATTTGCCAATCAGTAATTTGGTGCTGCTCATCTTAATGGATACAGGCGAAGTCGTTTTTGGCGGCGTCGGTTCTGGACTCTACACCATGATTGGTTTCATTATCCTGACGGTATTTATTTCGGGCTTAATGATTGGGCGCACGCCAGAATACCTGGGGAAAAAGATAGAACCTAAAGAAATTTTGCTTGCTGTGGCGATTTGCTTGGCGACCCCTTTCGCCGTCCTCATTTTTGGTTCGATTACTGCTTTGTTGCCCGGTCTTTTAGCTAGCATCTCAAACGTCGGAGCCCATGGTTTCAGCGAATTTTTCTATGCCTTTTCATCCGCCGGCGCAAACAATGGTTCTGCGATGGCGGGTTTCTTTGCCAATACCGACATACTCAACGTTGGTTTGGGTTTAGCGATGCTTGTTGCTCGGTTTCTGCCCATTGTCGCTGTCATCGCGATGGCGGGACTACTGGCCCGAAAAAAGGTCGTCGCACAATCGAGCGGGACGTTGAACACTGAATCATTTCTCTTTACAGTCTTGCTGGTTGCCGTGGTCGTGATTGTCGGAGCGTTGAGCTTTCTGCCATCACTCGCGCTTGGTCCCATCCGCGATATGTTGTTGTGAAGGATAAACCTATGAACGAAAAGAAATCTGGAATTTGGGGAACAGCGATCCTTGATTCCCTCAAAAAACTCAATCCAAAAACGCAAGTGCGGAATCCTGTCATGTTTACGGTATTTATTTCTGCGCTGATTACTTTTGGCTTATTCGTGCTCTCATGTTTTGGCGTCAATGATGCCGATCCTGTTTTCATCTTCATGATATTCATCCTGCTGCTCTTTACGGTTATTTTCGCCAATTTTGCGGAAGCGATGGCCGAACGCCGCGGCAAAGCGCAAGCGGAAGCCTTGCGAGCCGCCCGAAAAAGCGTGTTGGCTCATAAACTTTTTAAAGCCGAGGATAAAGAGCATTGGACTGACGTTCTATCCAATTCTTTGCGGCGTGGAGATATCATCATTGTTCATGAAAACGAGCAAATACCAGCGGATGGCGATGTAGTATTTGGCGCCGCCAGCGTTGACGAAAGCGCCATCACCGGAGAATCGGCGCCGGTCATACGCGAGGCCGGTGGAGATCGAAGCGCAGTCACCGGTGGGACGCTTGTCATCTCCGATGAAATTGTCATTAACGTGACTTCGAATCCGGGTGAAAGTTTCCTTGATCACATGATTTTGTTGGTGGAAGGTGCCAACCGCAAAAAGACCCCGAACGAAATCGCGTTGGAAATCTTGCTAAACTCGCTCACCGTCATTTTTATTTTAGTGACCGTCTCACTTTTTATTTTCTTTGAATTTGCGGCTTTGATCGATAATATCGGCGAATCGCTCTCCATCACTTCGCTGGTCGCATTATTTGTTTGCCTGGCGCCAACGACGATTGGGGCGCTTTTATCTTCGATCGGCATTGCGGGGATGAGCCGGCTAAATAAAGCCAATGTGCTCGCCATGAGCGGGAGAGCCATCGAAGCTGCCGGCGATGTTGACATCCTATTGCTCGATAAAACGGGCACCATTACGTTGGGAAACCGACAAGCCGCTGATTTTTTGCCTGTCGATGGTTATTCAAAAGTGGAATTGGCGGATGCGGCGCAATTAGCCAGTTTAGCCGATGAAACGCCCGAAGGACGAAGCATTGTCATATTAGCTAAAAACATGTTTAACATCCGGAGTCGAAATTTGTCTTCGTTGAACGCCACCTTTGTTCCTTTTACCGCCAAAACGCGGATGAGCGGAATCATTTATGACGAGAATACGATTATGAAAGGCTCCAGCGAAGCAATCAAGAAATACGTCGCTGAACGAGGCAATAGTTTTTCTTCTGAGTGCCAGACCATTATCCAAGGCATTGCCAAACAAGGCGGAACGCCACTGGTCGTCGCTAAAAACGGAAAGGTTATCGGCGTCATATATTTAAAGGATATCGTCAAAAACGGCGTCAAGGAAAAATTCGGCGATTTACGGAAGGCCGGAATCAAAACCATCATGATTACCGGCGATAATCCTTTGACGGCGGCCGCGATCGCCAGCGAGGCCGGTGTCGATGACTTCTTAGCGGAAGCGACGCCGGAAGGAAAATTGTTTTTAATCAAAAAATATCAAGCCGAAGGACATTTAGTAGCCATGACCGGCGATGGCACCAATGATGCCCCAGCTTTAGCCCAGGCGGATGTGGCCGTGGCGATGAATACGGGGACGCAAGCCGCAAAGGAAGCCTGCAACATGGTGGACTTAGATTCCAACCCCACGAAGCTGATTGAAATCGTCAAAATCGGAAAACAGTTGCTCATGACACGCGGGGCCCTGACGACTTTTTCGATCGCCAATGATGTCTCTAAATACTTTACCATCATACCGGCGTTGTTCATGACCGTATATCCTGCCTTGAATGTTCTCAATATCATGCATCTAGGAAGCCCAAAATCCGCGATTCTTTCTGCGGTTATTTACAATGCCCTCATTATCGTTGCCCTCATCCCATTATCCCTGAAAGGGGTTAAATACAAAGAAGGCTCAGCCTCGCATATCTTGCAAAAAAACCTTCTCATTTATGGAGTTGGAGGCTTAATTGTCCCATTTATCGCCATTAAATTGATTGACATGCTGATCAATCTATTCATGTAGAAAGGTATTTATGAAAAAGCAAATCGCTCGTTCACTGAAAATCACTCTTGTCCTGACGGCACTCTGCGGGGTTATCTTTCCGCTGACCGTTTTTGGCGTTTCCCAACTGACGATGCATGATCAGGCTAATGGCGAGATTATTGAGGTCAACGGGGTCAAATATGGCAGTGTTCTCGTCGCTCAACAATTTACGAGTTATAATTATTTGTGGGGTCGCATCATGCTGATCGACTCGGAGACGTTTTATGCGTACTTCGATGCACCCACTTTATATGCTTTTCCATCGAATAT
>JAPLKQ010000130.1 GCA_026387995.1 Bacillota bacterium | reverse complement strand
AATAAACCATTCATCAACCCCAGCTTCGCGATGCCGGGGTCGGTGACGATCAAGACTTTTTCAATCTTCTGCTCTTTAAGAAGGGCAGGAATCTGCTGGAGGGCATGCTCGCCGTGAATGACGGTGGGCTCGCGGAAATCCAGCATGAAGGTCGCAAGAAAAAGCGTTTTTTGAAAAATGCGGCAATACATTTTTTTGAATAAGTTCATAAGGAAACCTCCTTGGGGACCTCAATCACGATATGGCCGATGCCGGCTAACGCTTCCGTTTGCTCGAGGCTACAGGCCGGGCCGGTATGGAAGAACACGAAATGGTCGATACCCGAAGTCGCAAAACTCAGCTCATTCATCGTGCCCAATGCCACGATATAGACGTGAACGGTTTGGATGGGCTGGCCAGCGCTATCGTAGCCGACGACCGTGAAGGTCGGAGTCATGGAATCGTAGGATTCATCAGAATAATAAATAAACGAGGTGACGTCGAAAGAAACTTCATAAGCGCTGTGGGAACCAAACGAAGGCGTATCCAGCCGTTGGTTGAGCGCGGTGAACTGGACGTAACCGTCCGTTCCGGCGCTATAGTGGACTTCGCCGGTCGTGCTATAGCCTTCCGGCATCACCGTATCCGTGATGGTCATGCTCGAGAGCACTTCATAGGTGAGGTGCGTCGTGCTATACCGCCAATAAAAGAAGAGGAGGGCCAGCAGGATATCAAAAATCAGCGAGATCAAGCCAATGAGAAGGAGCGGGTAGTTCTTTTTCTTTTCGGGCGCTTCATTTTTCTTTGGGGCCAGTACCGGGAGCTTTTCCATGTCTTTTTCCATTTTTCCCATAATTAGTGAATTATGCGCAACTTTGTTGACACTATAATAATACAAAAAAGAGCAAACATTAAGTGCGCTTGGGCGCATTTACTTGCTTTTATGACAATTATGTTATTATTTTATCGGAGGGTCTGAATCCATGAGCATGAAAATAAACCGCAAACTGAACAAAGCGTTGAAACTTGCCGTCGCTATTCCGTTAGCTCCTGAAAAAGGCAATCCCAAGAATTATTTCTCCGAAGCCGTCCAAATTGCCAGTTATCTCCATGATGAAGACTTGATGTGCGTCGCCTTGCTCCACGGTCTCTTCGTCTATACGAAAATGAGTGGTTACGATCTCTTCACGCTCGGTTATTCCCGCGAAGTGGTCCAAGCCATCAAAGCCTTAACCACCAAAAACGAAAAATTCGCGATTTCCGACCAAGCGTCCATTCTCGCCTCGCCGATGGCCATGAAAGTATTTCTGGCCATGGTCCATGTGCGGGGAGCGGCGATGGTCGAACAGCCGTTATTCATCCATGAGTGTCAAAAGGAACTCGAAAAAACCGCGCCTTTTGCTCTCCTTTCTCAAAATGATGCCGAGATGATCCGCCAAGAACTGATTGCTGCGTCCAATAGGGGGTAAAAGTATGCGTACATTGGCACCGTCCCGTCGTATGTGGTGACGCCGGCCAACTTCCTGATGCCGCCCTTCCTTTTAATCGGGGGCATCGTCGCCATTGCCGGCCGCCGAAATAAAATCGGCGCGATCGTCGCCGGCGTTTTCTTCTTAGTCGCTGGGATCATCGGGGTCTACTTTGGCTCCGCTAACTTACCCGCTCCGGACCAAGTCGGTATCATCATGGGCGTCGTCGAATTGCTCGGCGCTGCCTTCTTTATCCTTGGCGGCATCTTTCAAAAAGGCATGAGAATGAAATCCGCCTACGAGAACCGCATGGCTTATCAATATCAGCAAGCGCAGATGCAAGCCGCGCTGCATCCCGTGATCCCGCCGCAACCGGTACAACCGGCGGCTCCGGCCGCCGCTCCTGGCTGGGTCTGCGAGTGTGGTGCCGCGAACGACAAAGACGCCAAGTTCTGCAAAGCCTGCGGCAAACAAAATCCCGCCACGGAAACCTGGACTTGCGCCTGTGGGCAAGTGAATCCCAAAGAAGCAAAGTTCTGCACCCGCTGCGGACAGCCGAAACCGACCACGCCCGTTACGCCGATCGTTCAATAATGTAGGAATGAACGGTGACAATTTAAATCACCGTTATTCATAAATAATGTTTTAGAAAGGAACGTACCTTTCTTGGATGGGGCCTCGGAGAAGCCGAGGTTTCCCATCATCATCCAATACGGCTTCTCGAGGAGGAAAAGGTATGCGTACCTTACGAGGCTTATTTGGTCTATTAAGTATTCTTTTCAGCGTGTTCCTATTTATCATCTTATGGTTCTTCTATCTGCTGCTCATCAACGATATCTTCGGCGGCGGTGGGCTCCTCGCCGGCGGAGGCTTCGCCAACATCACGTTATTATCGATCGCGCCTCTCTTTTTGATCGCCGGGATTACCGCTCTCGCCAAACGGGATAAGAAAATCGGTACCATCGTGGCCGGGGT
>JAPLKQ010000122.1 GCA_026387995.1 Bacillota bacterium | reverse complement strand
GTCGCATTCCTGGTGTTCATCGTTGCCGTTTTCAAAGCCGGTCAATGGCTCGAAAAAAAGCTGGCCGAACGCGCTGCGAAAAAAGCGGAAATCAAGCAATCATAAAGATAAAGCGGTGTGGGACAGTAGCGCCCGTGCCCGAAAACCGCAAAGTTAATTCAACATTTGAACTTAGTTTGGTATACAATGTTGCTATCAAATAGTTTTTGTTCGATATTTATCGAAAGAAAACTGAAAGGATTCCTCCGTCATGGCGAAAAACGCTCAGAGAAAACGGATCGTGAAAAACCGTCATGCTTTTTGGGCATCGATATTACGCCCAACCGCTTCGCCGATCGTGTTCCGGCAAAATGGTTTTCACGCCGTGATGAATCACCTCAAAAAATCAGGCCCGTATTTGATTATCGGCAACCATACTGCCGATGCCGACCCCATCATCGTCGGTTCCGTTTTTGATTTTCCGATTTATTTCGTCGCCAGCGACCAACTCTTAAACCAAGGCTTCACCAGCATGCTGCTCAAATACTTCTTTGCCCCGATTGGCAAAACGAAATCACTCCCGGATATCACCGTCATCACGACCATTAAGCGTATTTTGAATGAAGGCGGCAGCGTCGGCATTTTCGTTGAAGGCAACGTGACCATGACCGGCGAGACGATTGCCGTCCCAAGCGCCATCGGCAAACTCGTCAAAATGTTGAACGTTCCCGTCATTTTCTATATTTCCCATGGCTTATCGTTCGTGAACCCGCGGTGGAGCGTCTACCGTAAGCATGGGCCGACAAGCGGTGCCATCACGCGCATCATGCAACCCAGCGAATTTATAGAATTATCCGGCGATGAGATGACTGATGTCGTCCGTAAGGAAATCTACGTCAATGCTTATGACAAAGACCCGAAAATCGAATATAAGGGTAAGAAAATCGCCGAGGGGCTGCAGCGTTTAGTATTCTTATGCCCGAAATGCCATCAGCCGTTTGGGCTGACCACCAAGGACAACCATTTATCTTGTTCCAAGTGTGGGTTTGTCGGAACTTACGATACCCATGGCTATCTCGTCAGCGACTTAGGCGCCCAGACCTTGATTGACCTCAATGCCCAGACCTTGCGGTCGTGGGTGGAGTACCTGAAACAGCATCCGGAAACGAAACTGGATGACCCCGCCAAAATCTTCTTCTCCTATGAGCGGAAGCGAAAACGGGAACGGAAAGGCCGACATACCTTCGAACTGAACCAAGAAGGCGTCATCGTCCATCGCTGGTTAAAAGCGGACGAAAAATTCGGCTTTGCCGATATCATCGGCTACGCGATGCAGCGGAAAGACAAACTGATCGTCTATTTCCGAAATAACTTCACGCTTTTCATTAAATTCAGACCCAATGTGAGTCCGTATCAATACTTGACCACGTTACAAATATTCCACAATCAGTATCTGTTCAAAAAGGGGGACATTGATTATGATGATTTCGCTCACGACGACGCCTACACCCGTTTGGGACTATAACGCCTACTGGGACTTCATCGTCCCGATCGGCATCGTTTTCCTGATTCTGCTCCTTTCAAACGCTTTACGGCGAAAAGTTAAGTTCATCCGGAACAGCTTGATGCCGACCGCCATCATCGGCGGATTCGTCGGATTAGGCCTGAAGTATTTACTGGAATGGCTCTTTGGCGGTTATGCCGGATTTCCGGAATTGACCGCGGTCAATGAACTCCTCAGCGTGCTCACCTATCACACGATTGCCATTGGCTTTATCGCCCTTGGACTTAAGACGATCGATAAGGCCAAAGAAGAAAACGTCCTCACCGGAAAACCCCTTAAGAACGGTCTTTTCATCGTCTGTAACTACTTAATGCAAGGTATACTCGGCCTCGTCATCACCATCGGCCTCGCCCTTATTTTCACGGAAGTCGCCCCGTTCTCCGGTGTCCTCCTCCCAATGGGTTACGGGCAAGGTCCCGGCCAGGCGTTTAACATCGGCCGCATCTTTGAGACGGCGGCCGGCTTTGTCGGCGGCACGGACTTCGGTCTTGCCATCAGCACCCTTGGTTTCGTGAGCGCCTGCGTCGGCGGCGTCATTTATTTAGCGATCTTAGTTAAGAAACGCAAAATCAAACGGGCCTATATCGACGGCGTCAGCGAACCGCAAGAAGGGGATGTCTATAGCCCCGAAGAAATCCCGCTCGTCGAGTCGATTGATAAACTGACCGTGCAGATTGCCTTAGTCGGCGTCATCTATCTTGCGACTTGGCTGATTTTATTCGGATTAACGGCGCTGATCAATAACAGTGACGTCGCGTTCCTGATCAATAGCGTCAAACCCTTGCTGTGGGGCTTCAACTTCATCTTTGCCATTTTCGTCACCATGGCGTTCAAACAAATCCTTAAGGGCCTTAAAAAGGCCAAATTGATGAAACGGACCTACACCAACAACTACATGCTGAACCGTATTGCGGGCGTGGCCTTCGACATCATGATCATCGCTTCGATCATGGCCATCGACCTACAGAAACTCAGCAGCGGTTGGGGACTGGTCATCGCTTTGGCGATTCTTGGCATTGTGGGGGCGGTCGCGACCTACTTCTATGACTTGTATGTCGCCCGCCGCGTCTATAAAGGATATGAAAACGAAGCCTTCCTGGCGTTCTACGGCATGATGACCGGAACCGCCAGCACGGGCATCGCCTTGCTTCGTGAAGTCGACCCGAATTTCAAGACGCCGGCCGCCAATGACCTGGTCACCGGATCCACGACTGCCATTCTCTTCGGTTTCCCGATTTTGCTCATTACCGGCATCATCTTTAACGATGGTCCTGACCATCCGTTTGGGTTCTGGCTCTTCGGATGCCTTGCCATCATGACGGTGCTCTTCCTCGTCTTCCACTATTTCTTAATCAAGAAACCGCGCGAGAAGAAGATAAAAGCCGCTAAAAAGTAGTGGTTCCCTCGTGAGTTCAAGGCCCTTCCTTCGGGAGGGGCCTTTTTTTATAATGCGTCTCGGTTGCAAAAGCGTGCGATAATTTGAATAATGAAGTTAGCCAATATTCAAATAAGGAGAATCCTATGAAAGTCATCATTGTCGGTGGCGTCGCCGGGGGCGCCAGCGCGGCCGCCCGTTTACGCCGCATGGACGAAAACGCTCAAATCACCGTTTACGAAAAGGGGCCCTATATCAGTTATGCCAACTGCGGGCTGCCGTATTATATCGGGGGCGACATCACCGATAAATACGATCTGCTCTTAGAAACGCCGGATACCTTTAAACAACGATTCAACATCGATGTTTTCGTCAATCATAAAGTCGTCGCTATCAATAAAGAGAAAAAGCAAGTGACAGTCGAAGATTTAACGACCGGTAAACAACTGATCGATACATACGATAAACTCGTCTTGTCGCCGGGCGCCGAAGTCATCGTGCCGCCGTTACCGGGCATCGATAGCCCCCTGATCTTTACGCTTCGGACGGTGCCGGACACTTTAAAAATCAAAGATTTCATCGCCAACAATAAACCGCAGTCGGTCCTCATCGTCGGCGGGGGTTACATCGGCATCGAGATGGCCGAGAATCTCACGCAAGCGGGCTTACGCGTCACGGTCGCCGAACTGACCGATCACGTCATCGCGCCACTCGACTACGATATGGCTTCTGAAGTCCATCAATACTTACGTCATAAAGGCGTGACTTTGCTCTTAAACCAAGGCGTGCAATCCTTTGCCACGGTCGCCAGTAAGATTACGGCCACCGTTGCCGGAAAACCTTATGAATTTGATATGGTTCTTATGAGTGTCGGCGTCAAACCCGATACGAAGTTCGTCGTGAGCAGTGGACTGAAATTATCCTCACGGGGCGCTATTTTAACCGATGAGCACATGCTCACCAGCGATTCAAATATCTACGCTGTCGGCGATGCCGTCGCGGTCAAAAACTACGTCACTGGCGAAGAAGGCTATATCCCGTTAGCGGGACCGGCCAATAAACAAGGAAGGATCGTCGCCGATAACCTGGTCGGCATCCCTTCGACCTATAAAGGCACCCAAGGGGCGGCCATCCTTAAAGTCTTCGACATGAATATCGCGACCACGGGGCTCAACGAAACAGCCATAAAAAAAGCCGGCATCGCTTATGACAAAATCTATAATTTCGATGCCAACCAAGCCGGTTACTACCCCGGCGGGACCAACATGACCATCAAACTTCTCTTTGAGAAGGTCACCGGGAAAATCCTCGGCGCGCAGATCGTCGGCTTTAAAGGCGTCGATAAGCGCATCGATGTTTTATCCGTCGCTATGCGCGGCCATTTATCCGTGGATGATTTGACGGATTTAGAGATTGCCTATGCGCCGCCGTTTGCCGCCGCCAAGGACCCCATCAACATGACCGGGTACCTGGCCCAGAACGTCCTCCATGGCGTCATCAAGCAATACTACGTTGAAGATTTGTGCCAAATCCCGAGTGACGGGAGCGTCACGTTCCTCGATGTCCGGAGCCCGGGCGAGTTTAGAAGGGGCCATATTGAGGGGGCCATCAACATTCCGGTCGACTTCCTCCGCGAGAATCTCCACAAACTCGACAAAGGCAAAAAAATATACGTCAACTGCCAAAGCGGTTTCCGTTCCTACCTCGCCTGCCGCATCCTCAGCCAGCTCGGTTATGACTGCGCGCATTTAGCCGGTGGTTATCGTCTATTTCAGATACTCGATAACGAAGCGGTGGTCGAGACGGGGCTCAAGGGCCGCTGTGGGCGATTATTAAAAAAATAGCGTGAGTGATATAATTATTGGGCAGCCAAAAATGGCTTGCCCTTTTTCTTTGACTAAAAAAATATCCAACATTATTTGACATTGTGTCGGTCTATCTAGTATAGTAAACTACATTCGAATGAAAGGCCCTTATATGATTATCACGATTATCTGCGATGTGCTAGGCGAAGAGAACAATGGCACGACCATTACCTCGAAGCGCCTGATCGATAACTTGAAAGCCCGCGGGCACGAAGTCCGCGTCGTCTCCCCCAGCCATACCACGGAACCCGGCTACTATAACGTCAAGACCTATAGTTTCGGAAAGATCCTCAATAAATATGTTGCCAAGAACGGCGTGGAGTTGGCGAAAGCCGATAAGGCCGTCATCGCCAAAGCCATCGAAGGCGCGGATGTGGTCCACATCATGTTGCCCTTCAGCTTAGGTCAGACCGCCATCAAGATGTGCAAGAAACGCCACTTACCGGTCACCGCCGGATTCCATACCCAAGCCGAGAACGTCACCGCTCACTTCGGCCTTAAGAACAATCACTTCGCCAATGGTCTCGTCTATCACTACATGCGTCACGTCCTCTATAAGAAAGTCGATGCCATCCATTGCCCCAGCCATATGATTTCCGTCATCATCTCGAAGTATGGCTATGGCGTCAAAAAATTTGTGATTTCCAATGGCGTGTCGGAGATGTTTATTCCCGCCCACACCGCAAAACCCAAAGAACTGAAAGACAAGTTCCTGATTCTTTTCGTCGGCCGTTATGCCCACGAAAAACGCCAGGACATCTTGATTAACGCCGTCAAGGCCTCCAAGCACGAAAAAGAGATTCAGCTCGTGCTCGCCGGCGAAGGCCCGATGCATAGCAAAGTCAAAGCGTGGGGCAGCGTGCTCACCAATCACCCGATCATGAACTTCTACCCGAAAGAAGAACTCGTCAAAGTCATCAATTACTGTGATTTATATGTCCACCCGAGCGATGCCGAGATCGAGGCCATCAGCTGCCTCGAGGCTATCACCTGCGGCTTAGTGCCGATTATTTCCGACTCCCCGCAATCGGCGACCAACGCCTTTGCCCTCAGCGAAAAGAATGTCTTTAACCATAAGGACCCGACCAGCCTCGCCGCCAAAATCGACTACTGGATCGAGCATCCGGAAGAACGCGCCGAAGCCTCAAAGAAGTATATCGCCTATGCCAGCCAGTTCGCCATCCAAGGCAGCATTGACCAGATGGAAACGATGTTCCGTTACGCCATCAAGATGCATCAAAATGAAAAAGATAAAATACGGAAATAAGCGGTACTACCATGATGAACTGAACGACGATTTCGCCGGGACGCACATCAAGGCCAAAAAAATACCGAACGACTATCCTTATCTCCGTACCAACTTCTTTTATAAGTTATGGAGCTTTTCGCTCTATTACATCATCGCCGTTCCGGTGTTGCGGCTCATCGGATTTTTTACCTTGAGCGTACGCGTTCATGGAAAGAAAAATCTCCGTAAGATTAAGACCGGCGCGATTACCTACGCCAACCATTGCCATAACGCCGACGGCACGAACATGGCGGCCTTCGTCTGCTTCCCGCGGCGCATGTACATCATCGCCAACCCTGACGCCGTCAGCATCCCGTTTGTCCGTCACTTGACGGTAGCGCTTGGGGCGCTCCCGCTCCCGACCGAACTCAAAGGTTACGAGCATTTCCTTGTCGCTTTAGATACGTTACTGAAACGTAGGAAAATCATTTCCATTTACCCGGAAGCGCATATCTGGCCGTATTATACCGGCATCCGCAACTTCCCGGCCACCAGTTTTGTCTATGCCGCCCGCTTCAATGTTCCGGCGGTCCCGGTGGTCTCGACGTTCCGTCAACCTAAAGGCTTATTGAAAGACTATCGCCGTCCATGCATGGACATCCATATCGGCGCCCCGATTTATCCCGATGCCAACTTGACCAACAAAGAGAATGCCAAAATCATGCGGGATAAAACCTTTGACTTTATGAAGAGCTATGCGGATAAGCCGGACAATATCGCGCTCTATGATTATCAAAAACTGAGCGAGGGCCTCACGAGTGAAAAATAACGGCGTTTGCCGTTTTTTCTTTTTCATAAAAGCGCTTTACTAAAGAATTTTATTCTTTTAAGGCGTTTTTCCTCTCGCCTAAGGCCCGATTTGTTATATGATAATGACGGTAAGCATTATCCTGAAGGAGGATCACATATGCCAATGATTATTGATATCTATGCCCGTGAAGTCATCGACTCCCGCGGCAACCCCACGATTGAAGTTGAAGTCGAGACGGAATCCGGCGCTTTCGGCCGGGCCATTGTCCCGAGCGGCGCCAGCACCGGCGAACGCGAAGCTCTCGAACTCCGCGATGACGACAAGAAGCGTTTCTTAGGCAAAGGCGTCCTTAAGGCTGTTGCCAACGTCAACGAAATCATCGCCCCGGAAATCGTCGGCATGCCTGTTTACGACCAAGTCGAAATCGACCACAGGATGATCGAACTTGACGGTACTGAATTCAAATCCAAACTCGGCGCGAACGCCATCCTCGGCGTCTCGTTAGCGGTGGCCCGCGCGGCTGCCGATTACTTCGGTCTCCCGCTTTACCGCTACATCGGCGGCGTCAACGCGAAGAAACTTCCCGTCCCGATGATGAACGTCCTCAATGGCGGATCGCATGCCGATTCCTCCGTTGACTTCCAAGAATACATGATCATCCCAGTGGGCGCGTCTTCCTTTAAAGAAGCCGTTCGCATGGGCGCTGAAGTGTTCCATAACTTGAAGAAAGTCCTCAAAGGCAGAGGCGCCGTCACCGCCGTCGGCGATGAAGGCGGATTCGCCCCGTCGCTTGCCAGTAACGAAGAACCTCTAGAAGTCATCGTCGAAGCCATTAAGAAAGCCGGCTATGTCCCAGGCAAAGATATTTATATTGGCCTAGACTGCGCCGCCAGCGAATTCTACAATCAAGAAACCAAACTCTATGAGTTAAAGAAATCCGGACAAGGTAGTAAGACCAGCGAAGAAATGATCGCCTGGTTTGAAGCCCTGGTCAAAAAGTTCCCGATCATCTCCATCGAAGACGGCTTAGCCGAAGGCGACTGGGCTGGCTGGAAGAAACTGACCGACCGCTTAGGCAAGAAGATTCAGATCGTCGGCGATGACATCTTTGTCACCAACCCGAAGATTATCGCCGAAGGCATCCAAAAAGGCATCGCCAACTCGATTCTCATCAAACTCAACCAAATCGGTACGTTG
>JAPLKQ010000114.1 GCA_026387995.1 Bacillota bacterium | reverse complement strand
TGGACAAATCAGGATTCGTATACGAAATGCTGGTGTTATAAAGACCGGGATAAAACCGGAAGAAATTGCTTTCATCAGCGGTTAGGCCATAAGACATCGTGGCCAAGATGGCCCGGCTTTGCTGGGTCGCAAAGTCAATAATCGGACTTGTCCCTTCCTTGATTAGGAATGATGTGTTCTGAAGATTATACTCGGGGATGAGTTGGTTAAAATCGAAAAATTTCTGGTTATAACTTGCTGCTGAATCATCGAGGGGGTTATCGATACGGGCCCTGCCGATCAGCGACCCATAGGACTTAACGTTTCGTCCACGTACCGTGATTTTAGCGTTGGCTGCGCCGGCGACGTTACCGCCGTCCAGCCCAAGATAAGCGGCATTGCCGTCCAAGTGGCCGATAAAGAATCCAACATACGTGCCGTGGGGATCGGTGGTGGAGTGGACCGTCTTGAAATAGCCGGGGTTGACGCTTGCGCTTCCAGCTTCAACGGCGCCATTCCCTTTCACGTTGATTTGCCAACGTTCCAAGGTGTAAGAAATGATCATGTTGTTATACAAAGCGAAGACCCGAGCGATGAGCTGGACAGGGTACAAATTGGTGGGCTTAGCCGAGTTGGGCACTCCACAGGTCCAATACGTGGTGCTGGCGGAGTAACTTAACAGCGTCGTATCGCTGCTTGAATAGACGATTTCATACGTCGCTCCGTCGGTTCCTGTGACCGTTGTTCTTGGGGCGGTAAATCTTGCGGGGGTGGAGTTGTAAAAGCCGACGTTTCCGATATTGACGGCGGCGTTGGCTAAAATGGCTTCCATGGGATTCGTGGTCGGCGCGGTGGTGGTTGAGCCGATATCGTTTGGCAATACGTTCACCGTCGGCGACCGTAAAATAAAGTTCTTGATGGTTGATCCCATCGCGGCATAACCGAACATCCCGATATCGTTGGTGTTCGCGCCGCTCACGACTAAATTCGTGATCGTGTAGCCATTTCCGTCGAATTGGCTGTAGAAAGGATAATCTTCATTACCGATGGGAAGTAAAGGTGTCCCAGTATAGGTGATATTCTGCGTCATTTGGAAATAAACGTTTTTGCTGAACACGCCGAGGACGTTCAACTTTTGCAGGGTCCGTAAGTCGTTGGAATTGCTGATCGTGTAAGGCGACGCCAAAGTCCCAGAACCGCCATTCGTGAAGTGACTGCTGAGGCTTGTCGTGTTGATATCAATCGGTAAATCATAAGCGTTTTGGTTTAAATAAGCGGCGTAGGTAAAAGCCAAGACCGAAGCCGAAGCCCCGACCAAACCGACGATGAGCGTTAAAGCGAGCCACTTGACTTTATTCATCTGGGGTTTCCTATGCCTGAATGGGATTATTGGAATATTGGGCATTGATCGTGAATTCAATCCCCAGCCGCATCGACGTATTCATGACGTTGGTGTGTTCCCGGATAAATTTGAAAAGCGCTAAAGGTTCGAGATAAATTTGTAACATCACGCTGGTCGCAAATACATGGCTTCCGTTCACTTTCGGAGCAAAACCGGGAATGTACCGCTGCGGTGCCAAACCCGTCGTCGAAGTAATCGGCGCACCGGCTAAATCCGAGGCGTCGAAGAGCGTGATGCCGCCGGCTCTGGCCGACGGAGTGTTGAAAAAGAGGGCGCTCGTTTTCGCTTCCAGCGCGCTGATTTGCGTCGGCAGGGCGGAGACGAGGGGCGTGGTGAGGCTATTATTCACGGCTAACGAACGATAAGCGAACGGATAGACGCTTGATAAATCGAGCTCCGTGCTAAGCGCGCTGGGAACGGATTGAAAGACCATTTTTAAGCCCATGTAACCATAGGAACTTGGCTTGATGACCCGTAATTCCACGTAAAAGGAAGGCAAAGTAATCGCGCTCACGGCGTTTTCGTTGGCGTAAGCGTTCAGTAAATCGTAATCCAGCATCAAGTCGCTTGAAAAACGGACATTGATGTTGCCCGACGTATTGGCGTACTGCGTCATGTTAAGCGAGGACGTCGAATCCACGAAGTAGGCCCGTTCAGAGGTGCCGCCGCTCGTGGGGAAGAGCCGTTCATATATATGAGCCTCGACCTTCGCTTCCGTATCTCCGGAAGTGAGGGTGATGACATTGTTCATCGCGTGATCTTGCGTGAACCAGGCGAAAGTAAAACTCGTGAGAGCGACTGCGCTCGCGACAAGGCAAATGATGGTAGACAGGAGTAATTTTTGTTTTTGTTTCACAGTTGCCCCTTAACCACAAAAAAGTAGTCGATTACCGTTTCATCAGGCAACTGGCTACCTCGTTCGTGCTTTTGAGGCCCTATAGCTTTGCGTCGCTAGATTGCTCTAACTTTGCTATTTTCTTTGATAAAAATTATATAGACATAAAAATTCAAAGTCAATTTAGTTATTGTTCATAGTCCAGGTATTTGATGAAATCGCTGAAGGTCATCGGCTTCGCTAACCCAAAGCCTTGTCCGAGCCTAACGCCCGATTCCCGCACGATTTTAGCTTGGCTCTCCGTCTCGATGCCTTGGACGATAATGGTCAGTTTTAATTCGTTCGCTTTATTTAATAAATGACCGAAATTAATGAACGCTTCGCTATCATTCTCGATGCTGCGGACCATGTCGCGGTCCACTTTGAGGCAAGTGAAGGGCAGGGAAGCGATGACTTCCAAATCAATGGAGCGGTTGGTGAAGTTGTCGAGGGCGAAGACCACGCCCGTGCCTTCAAGGGCCTTCGTGAGCTGTTTGATATCGGCATCGTCTTCAAGGAAGAGCCGCTCTGAAATCTCGAGTTGAATGAAATTTTTCGGCAAGCGGTAACGGCTAATGATTTTTTTGATTTCTTCGGCAAATTCAGGGTTGGAAAGCGAATCGCGCGAGATGTTGATGCCGATTCTCTCGACGCCGCTGGGACGTAGCAAGTCAGAACCGTGCGCTTGCCACAACTCGCCGATGGCAACCATCATCGCTTTTTCAAGATCGAACATCATTTTATTACGGCTGACGAGGGGGACGAATTCTCCCGGTGGGATATAGCCGCGGTTGGCGTCGTAAAGCCGTAAAAGAATCTCACCGCCGATCGCCCGGTTCGTATCTAAGTTAATCATCGGCTGGATGAAGTTTTCGAGCGTCTTTTTGACAGGAGCGGCCTTGATTAAATCAAGAATATAAGCTTCGCGGTCGGCTTTTCTGGTTTGTTTATTGCCGATGATGAAGACCATATCGTCGCCGGCCTTCAGCGAGTTTTTATGGCCGAGGGTCAGGATTTGTTCAGTCTCTAGCAGATTGCGGATGTCGTTCGGGTATTGGGCTAAGGTCATTGAATAATGCGGGCCGGTTTCAAGGAGCGGGAAGACGGCGCGGATGCGTTTATAAATGTCTTCCAGCATGTTGAAAGCGGATGACCGGGCGGCATCTGGGAAGATGATTGCTAAAGTGGTGGCATTGAGGCGGTAGACATTCTCGCTAAAACCGGCTTGACCAATCGTTCGGCAAATTTCGTTGAGTTGCGGAGCGTTCGCGGGATCCGTCAAAGCGATGGAAAACAGGTAACCGGTCCGTTCTTCGTTTGCGGCGTTCCGTAAATCAAGTTCAAGACGCAGTTTGTTTTTGACGGAAAGTTCACGGTCGACATAACGGCCGTCAATTTCTGAAGTGGCCATTTTCGGGTGCGTCAACGCAATCGCGGCTTCGTCAGGACGCCCGGAGTAATTGAGTAGCGAACGGACGAGCGGAAGCGGAGAGAGGAGTGGTAAACTGATTTCTTTGCTGCCAGCCATTAAGGGGCATTGCTCGCAAGGGGTATCCCGGCCAAACAACACTTTGTAACAACGCTCGCCGATGGTCTTTTGGTTTCCGAGGTAATGGGCAAGGTTTTCCGAAACATAACGCAAAGCGTAGGTTTTCTTTTCAATCAAATAGACGTAGCGTTCTTCTGTTTTTAAAAGGTGCTCCAAAATATCGCGCGTCCGGTTATCGCTTTCGCGCCGGATGATCGCGTTGGCGACGTCGGCCATCAAAGCGCCGACAAGCGCGAGCGTTGTTTGCTCGTTCACGGTCAGCGGCTGGCGGGGTTCGCTGGAGCAGAAGTACAAGAGCCCCAGGTCGTTATCGCGGTCGCGCAAGACTTGAAAATAGAAGGAATTGATTTCCAGGTTGGTCAATACTTTTCCCAGTTCGGCGGGGAAGGAGTCGATTTCGCTGCCATACAAACTGCCGGTTTCATCGGCGGCAGAAAAGATTGGTTTCAAATCTTCAAGCACTATCTTTTTCAGTTTCAGGAAGGTCGCATGTTCATGGCCACGGCTCTTCTCGAAACGCACGCTGTATTCACTCATCGACGGATTCAATAAGAGGTACCCGGCATTGGCAAACCCGAATTGGCTGGAAATGTTGAGCAGCTCGCGGTTTAAGAACGCATTGAAGAGTTGGAAGTTGTTTAAATTTTTGGCTTCGGCGATCAGCGGTTCGGCGCTGAGGAGGGCAAGGCGGCTCAGGCTCTCGGGGGTTTCATAACGGATGAGGTTTTTTTGCCGGATTTTCGGCAAATAGAGATAGATGTCTTTGGCCTTGCTTAATGCAAAGAGGGCGTCCCGTTCAAAATCACGGCGTGTGGTGTAAGGGAAAACGACAATCCCGATTTTAATTTGGGCCACCAGCATCCCTTTCCGGTTTTTATCAAGGCGGACCGGCACGAAGCCGACATAAAAATTACGGATTTTGGCCTTAAGGAGACTCAAGGAATTGACCTTGGGAATGTAGACGCCCATCGTGTCGCTCGAAAAATCACCGAAGACGGCGGTTTTAAAATGTTTTTCAAGACTGGCCTTCAGTTGGTCCTTAAACTCGTCGGATTCGGGATTGACCATCTTGACCAAAAAATACGCAGAGCGGTAAGCGGCGCTGCTTTGCGAATAGAAATAGACCGCCTGATTGAACTCGCCCCTTTTCAGGAGCTTTTTTTCTTGAATGCGTTTTTCGACATCTTCGGGAATCGGTTCTTCTTTGAGGGCGAGGGTCAAATGGCTGAAACGTTCCGTCAGTTCATTGATGTGGTGCTCTAGCCGTTGCAGTTCCTCGATAGGGGCGTCCGCGGGATTCATGGAGGCTGCCAAAGTATCCAGTTTTTGGATTTGGGCGGTGACGATTTTTAAGCTTTTCTCAACTGCCGAAGAGGTGGTCCGGACCGCTTGGTAAAGGCGGTAACCGATATTGACGAGAAAGTCGACGCCAACCAGCAAAATGAAGATGAGGAGAGCCAAATTATTGATTGTAAAATAGTTAATGAAAATGGCCGCGATGATCACGACAAGAGAAATCGCGCTGATTAAAATATATTTACCGATAGGGCGTTCGAGAGAATGATTCAGTGTTTTCATTTTGGAACTCCTATCCGGCCCGATGCGTTACTTTTTATTATAAATCACTTCTTTGATTTTTCATCGATAATGTTATGATATCAATATAAGGCACAGTACAAAAGCCATTATCCATCCCATCATTTGGAGGAGAATTTATGAATATTTTAGTTATTGGCGGATCAAACGTTGATATCTATGGCCAAATTCCGGGGCCACTTAAAATGAAGGACTCCAATCCCGGCCACGTTTATCAAACCGATGGCGGGGTAGGCCGGAACATTTTAGAGAACCTTGCCCGTCTGGGATTGAAACCGCGTTTTATCACCGCCATCGGCAGTGACGAAAACGGCCGTAATTTAATCAACCATTTGACGAGTCTCGGCATCGAGTCACACGCCTTGGTCGTAGACGGCAAAATTACCCCGACCTATATCGCCATCTTAGACGCTGACGGCGAGATGGTCGTCAGCGTGAATGACATGGAGGCGCTCGGCAAGCTGGATGTCCATTATTTAAAAGAAACCCCAATCATTTGCGACTGGATCAAAGCCGCGGATATCATCGTTGTCGATACCAACCTTGATTCGATGGTTTTAGCCTATCTTTTGAACGAGGCCAAGAAGACCGTTTACATCGATGCGATTTCGGCCACCAAAGCCCTCAAATTGCTACCCCATCTCCGCCGTATCGCCACCCTCAAATGCAGCCGTCGCGAAGCGGAATCTTTAGTCGGCCAATCCTCGAGCAGCGTCAATCTTGAGACCATCGGGAGGGCTCTGATTTCCAAAGGTATCGGCGAGCTCTATATCACCGACGGCAGCAATGGCAGTTATCTCTTCAAAGGCAAGACCGTCTGCCATCACCAAGCCTATCCCGTCGACGTCGTCAGCACGTCCGGTGCGGGGGATGCTTTCTTCTCGGGAACGATCTTTGCCAAAGTCAATAAACTTGACCCTTTGAAGTGCGGCTCGGCCGCTGCCAAAATAGCCCTCGAAAGTCCCCTCACGAATTCCCCTTTATTGACCCCTGAAAACTTGCTCAAAATCATTCATGATAATAACGAATAAATAATCTACAAAAAAACACGGCCTCTTAGAAAAAGAATCGATCCCGTGTTTTTATTTTCGTTTTTAGTCGAGATAGGGGCGAAGCGCTTTTGCGACCACTTCGTAGCCTTTTTCGGAGAGGTGGAGTCCCTCAATCGTATACTCGTTTTTGAGGGAGCCTTTTTCCGTGGCGAGCAGGGGATGGATATCGATGAAATCCAATCCTTTTTTCACGCAGGCGTTTTGTAGCAAAGCATTGGTCATATTGATGTTCTTATTGGTCCGGAACTGGCAGGTGAACGTCGAGAGGACTTTACGGTTGCGGGAGATCGGGTAAAGGGAGATGACGCGAATCTTCGCGTCGGGCAGTTCGGCTTTCAATTTGTCGCTAATCAACATGATGTTTTTCACGATTTCCGACGGCTTTTTATTTTTATTGAGGTCGTTCGTCCCGATTTGAAGGAATACAGCCTTCGGACGTATGGCGGTGACAGTGTCAATTCGTCCGAGCAACTGCTCGGTTGTGTCGCCGGTAATCCCACGGTTATAAATGACCTTGCCGGGGAAGAATTCGCTGATGGGAAAGAAGTCGGTCAGACTATCTCCGAAAAAGACAGTTTGGCCGGTAATGGCGGAACGGTTGATGGCATGAAACAGATCGATGCGGTTGGTGCGGTTGGCGTTGATGACCAAGAGAAAGATAACGGCAACGGAAATGCCAACGCCAAGCACGCAAACAAGAACGATTTCAAGTGGGGTCATGATAGGCTCCTTACGCTTTAAGTATACTAGATTGCAGAAGGTAAAACGAATGTGCTTTATTGTTTCAAAATATCCAATAAAAAAAGCCTCGCGAACGAGGCTTTGAATTGATAAAGAACTTGGTGAATTATTTGGCAGCGACAGGCGCATTCCCGAAGCTTCTGATTTTGAGCGTCGCTAAGACGATGATGGCCGCGGAAGCAGCGAGCGGGATCAAACCCCACAAGGAGAGAATGCGGGGAATCAATAAGCAGATAGCGCCAATCGATCCGATGCCACCGAAAACGGCAAATAAGAAATATTTAGTCATTTCCTTATTAGGAGTGATGAAGAAGAGCGGGCCCAGAAGCAGCGCGCCGACGAGCGGGAGGAACCCGATGGCAATCAAGATGTTGCCGACGATCAGAAAGCCGCTATCAAATAGGGACTCGAAGAACGTGAAATATTCAAAGGTTTCAAGCGTTCCGATTCGAACGAGGTGGACATCATAAATAGGGGATGCCGTGATGATTTGATAAATCGGGAAGTAGCACGCGGCGATGCCAACGATCGCCAGCGCAAATAAGATGACGACCAAAAGATTATTTTTTATTTTTAGGGCGAACGGCGCCATAGATTGGTTTTCCATTATGTTTTTATGCCTCACTCATTAATTTAATCCCTAGAAAGGTCTCTCGTCAATCATTTATCACATCTATTCTATAGAATGATGTTATATTTAGAACGCATAGTTCCGTAAAGGCGGTGGTTTAAAATGGAAATCGTAGAAATCAAAATTGGCGGCATCCATTGTGGCGGCTGCATCAACGGCATTGAG
>JAPLKQ010000061.1 GCA_026387995.1 Bacillota bacterium | reverse complement strand
ACGGAGTGACGCCGGTCTTCTCGTCGATGACGATGGGACGGACCACCGCCGCCGCTAAACGGCGATGATGGAGATCGTTGGCCTTGGCGTAGGTGACCAAACGGTCAGCGAGCGACTTCAGGCTTTGGCCCATGCCGCTGGTGACGGTCACGCGTCCATGAACGATGAGTTCAGTGACGAGATTGCGAAGTTCGGATTTCTTTTTGCTGGAATCGTAAGGTGCCTTAAAGCGGACACCTGCCTTACCATGTACGTTTTTACGTCCTTGTGTAGCCATAGTTCCCTCTTACTCGAAATTCCGGAAGCTTAAGCCGATGCCCGCGAGTTTTTCTTTGACCTCTTTGAGCGATTTCTTGCCTAAGTTGCGGACCTTCATCATTTCCTCTTCCGTTTTCTGGGTGAGTTCCATGACGGTCTGAATGCCTGCTCTCTTCAAGCAGTTGTATGAACGGACGGAGAGATCGAGTTCTTCGATCGTCATGTCCTCGTATTTGTTGGTCTCTTCTTGGACGGCTTCTTGGATGACATTGATGTCCTTGGTTAAGGTATTCAATTTCATGAATTCCTCAAAGTGGGCCACCAAGATTTTGGCGCTTAAGGCGACCGCGTCTTGGGGTTTCATTGAACCGTCGGTCCAGACTTCGATAGTCAACGAGTCATAATGCGAATCGTGGCCGACGCGGGTCGGTTCGACGATGTAGCTGACTTTGGTGACCGGCGAATAGTTGCTGTCCGTGGCGATCGTGCCGATGTTCATGTGATAGCGGTCGGCTTTATTGCCTTCGCTGGTCACGTAACCGCGGCCGTTGCGGGCATGCATCACCATTTTGAGGTGACCGCCGACGGCAACGTGGGCGATTTCGAGCTTCGGGTTCACGACGCTGACGCCGCTCGGGAGCACTAAGTCTCCGGCAAGCAGGGTCTTCGGGCCTTCGATGGCGACTTCGATACGCTTGCTGGCGGTATCGTTATCGTCGATCTTAAGCACTAAGTTTTTCAAGTTAAGGATAATCGTGGTGACGTCTTCTTCCACGCCGTCAAGCGCAGAGAATTCGTGACGCGCGCCTTCGATTTCGACCGCGAACACGGAGGCGCCCGGCAGCGAGCTCAAGAGCACTCTACGGATGGCGTTACCGAGGGTTAAGCCGAAGCCACGCTCTAATGGAGCGATGACGAAGCGGCCATAGTTTTCCTTGTCGTCGAATAAGGCGACTTTAAATTCGGGCTTTTCAAAGGGATTAGGGATTTTACTCATCATTCATTCCTCCTTATTAACCGCGCGGTCTCTTCGGTGGCCGGCATCCGTTATGTGGGATCGGTGTCGTATCAGTGATGGTCACGATAATCAGGCCAGCGGCTTGTAAGCTGCGGACGGCTGATTCACGTCCCGGGCCGGGGCCTTTGATGTTGACATCAACGGATTTAATCCCTTGGTCGAGGGCGGCTTTCGCGGCGGCTTCACCGGCGACTTGAGCGGCGAAGGGAGTCGATTTTTTGGCGCCCTTGTAGCCCAGCGCACCAGCGCTGCTCCACGCGATGGCGTTACCGGCTTCGTCGGTAATCGTCACGATCGTGTTATTGAATGTTGAATGGATGTGGGCAATGCCCTTCGTATAAGCGCGTTTGATTTTTTTCTTGCGCGATCCGGATGTTTTCTTAGGTCCGCCTTGTTGAGCCGGATTCGTCGTATTTGGCGTATTTGGTTGTGCCATGTGATGTTATCCTCCTAGCTTAACCTTGGACGGCTTGCTTTTTGTTAGCAATCGTCTTGCGCGGTCCCTTGCGGGTCCGGGCGTTGGTGCGGGTTCTCTGTCCACGGACAGGTAAACCCTTCCGATGGCGAAGGCCGCGGTAGCAGCCGATTTCTTGTAGGCGTTTGATGCTCATCGCGACTTCGCGGCGGAGATCGCCTTCGACTTTTAACTTAGCGACGGCGACGCGGATCAGGCTGAGTTGTTCTTCGGATAAATTCTTCACCCGAATGTCTTCGCTGATGTTCGCGCCGGCTAAAATTTTCTTCGCGGTCGTATCACCGATACCAAAGATGTAAGTAAGGGCGACGACGACGCGTTTCTCATTGGGAATATCGACTCCAACTATACGTGCCATAAATGTGTGTACTCCTTTTTAACCTTGTCTTTGCTTGTGCTTCGGGTTTTCACAGATAACCATGACGGTTCCGTGTCTTTTAATGACCTTGCACTTTGCGCAAATGGGTTTGACTGAGGGTCTGACTTTCATAAATAAGTGTTTCCTCCCGATACTTTATTTGTATCTAAATGTAATGCGTCCACGTGTTAAATCATAAGGCGAAATTTCTACCGTGACTCTATCACCCGGTAAAATGCGGATGTAATTCATGCGGATTTTACCAGAAACGTGGGCCAGGATCACGACGCCGTTCTGTAGCTTTACGTTGAACATCGCGTTCGGTAAAGTATCTACGACGACCGCCTCAACTTCGATAACGTCTTCTTTAGCCATATCATCACTCCTTTAACATGGTCAGGACTTCATAACCCGTCTCCGTCACCACGATTGTGTTCTCGTAGTGGGATGAGAGCTTGCCGTCTGCCGTCTTAACTGTCCAGCCATCGTTCAGCGTGCGTGTTTCGCGACGTCCTTCGTTCACCATCGGTTCGATGGCTAAGCACATGCCGGCTTTTAACACCGGGCCATGCCCCGCTAGCCCATAGTTTGGGATGGCTGGGTCTTCGTGCAGTTCCGTGCCGATGCCGTGTCCCGTGTAATCGCGCGGGAGTGAATACCCGTGGGATTCGCAGTAGACCTGGATGGCGTGGCTGATGTCGCTTAAGTAGGCTCCGGGGTGAATGACTTTCATCGCTTCCCAGAAACTTTCCTCGGTGACGCGGACCAAATCGCTGGCCTTTTGAGAAATGATGCCGACGGGGAAGGTGCGGCACGCATCGCCGTGGTAGCCCTTATAGCAGGCGCCGACGTCGAGCGAGACGATATCCCCATTTTTCAAGGCGTAATGAGAGGGTATCCCGTGAATCAGCGTCTCGTTGACCGAGAGGCAGACACTGCCGGGAAAACCGCAGTAGCCTTTGAAAGACGGCGTAGCGTTCATCGAGCGGATGACATGTTCGGCTAAGGCGTCGAGCTCCAAGGTGGTTACGCCCGGAACGCATTTCGGTTCCAAGGTTTTAAACACGGTGGCGACGATTTTACCGGCCTCACGCATGAGTTCGATTTCGCGCGGCGACTTGACAATAATCATTTTGTCCCGATCCGATCGAGTAACGGAACGAGCTCCTGAAATAAGACATCGACGCCTTTAAGGCCATCGACAGAGACCAAGAGCTTCCGTTTTTTGTAGAACTCGAGCAACGGTTTAGTCTTGGATTCATAAGCTTCTAAGCGCACAATCAACGATTCGACGTTATCGTCTTTCCGTTGGATGAGTTTGCCTCCGCACAGGTCGCATATACCTTCAACTTTTGGTTTTAAGGTATCGACATGGTAAGGCGCCCCACACACGGCGCAGACGCGTCGGCCGCTGATGCGCCGGATGAGTTCCGGACGCGCGCATTCGAAGTCAATGACTAAGGTAATTGGGCGTTTGATCTCTTTGGCTAAGGTGTCTAAGGCCTCGGCTTGCGGGATCGTGCGCGGGAAACCATCGAGTAAGTATCCATGGGCGCAATCGGGTTTTGATAACCGTTCGCGGACCAAGGCAATCGTGACATCGTCCGGGACTAAGTTTCCGGCATTGATGAAGCCGGCGGCCGTTTTTCCCATCGGGGTGCCTTCGGCGATCGCTTCGCGGAACATGTCGCCCGTGCTGATGTGCGGGATCTGATACTTGGCGATAATCTTCATGGCCTGGGTGCCTTTGCCGGCACCCGGGGGACCCATTAAGATAATGTTTAACATATTAAATTCCTCCTTGCGAGACCTCATCGAAACTCTTGCCCGCCAAGAGACCGTCAATTTGGTTATTGACTTCAAGGCAGACGCCGACGACGATGATTAACCCCGTGCCGCCTAAGGCGAGCGAGGAAGACGGAACCACTTTCGTGAGCACGAGGACGATCGGTAACGCGGCGATGAGGCCGAGGGCGATCGCGCCGATGCAGGTAACGCGGTTCAGGACTTTCTTGACGTAACGTTCGGTCTCATTGCCTGGGCGGATGCCCGGGATATAGGAACCGTTCTTCTGGAAGTTCTCCGCTAACTTGGTCGGATTGATCTGAAGGTTAGCATAGAAGAACGTGAAGAGGACCGTCAAGGTGAGATAGATGAGTAAGCCCCATGGCATTTGCCAGGTCGTGTTATTAAACCACGGCATGGTGACCATCGAACTGCTGCTGAAGATTTTGAGCCATTCGGCATTGGTGTCGGCGCCGCTAATGAAAGAGGCGATGACGCTTGGTGCCATCATGATGGAACTAGCGAAGATGACCGGGATAACGCCGGCGGAGTTGATCTTGATCGGCAGGAAGCTCGCTTGGCTGTACTTCTGACCGCTGCCGCTCTTGCCGGCATGCTGAACGGGTATTTTCCGTTTGCTCTGCTCGACGAAGGTGCAGCGAGCCCTTTAAGATTTGGGCCGCGCCTTGACCGATTTTATCGGCCAGCCATTCGGTGTAAGCCTTGCTGATTTGAAGCGGTAAACTGCGGACGATACCGGCGAAAATAATCACGGAAATACCGTTGCCGAGACCCTTGACCGAAATCTGGTCGCCGAGCCACATGACGAGCATGGCGCCCGCTAGCAGGATGGTGACGATGTAGGCATAGGTCCAGAAGGTGGTATCCGCTAACGTAATATAGGATGAGTTTTCCATCGTTTTCACGATGCCGTAGGCTTGAACAGCGCCGAGTAGGAGCGTGAGATAGCGGGTGGCCATCTCGGACTTCTTGCGGCCGTATTCCCCTTGTTCCGAGAGTTCGGTAAGCGCGGGTAAGACGTCCATCGATAACAATTGGACGATAATGCTCGCCGTGATGTACGGGCTGACGCCCAAGGCAAACACGGAGAAACTCTGTAACGCGCCGCCGCCCAGCAAGTTCATGAGGGCGAAAGCGTTGTTATCGCTGAAGTTGAAGTTTTTCACCGTGACGTTCGGGACGGTAATCGCCGCGCCGATACGGAAGATGAAGAGGATCATGATCGTGAAGAAAATTCGATTAACGATTTCCTTGTTTTTGAAAATGCCCACGAATTTTTTCATTGTTACAATACCTCGACAGTGCCACCGGCACTCGTAATGGCATCGGCTGCGGCTTTCGAGAATTTGTGCGCGGAGACTTTAAGCTTTTTGGTTAATTTGCCATTGCCTAAGATCTTGACGCCGTTAAATTCTTTACGGACGAGCTTCGATTCCACGAGGAGAGCTGGGGTGACAACGGTTTCGTTTTCAAAACGATTGAGTGACTCGACATTGACGATCGCGTATTCAATACGTGATCCGCTGGTAAACCCTCTTTTTGGTAAACGACGGAAAATGGGGTTTTGCCCACCTTCGAAACCAGGACGGGTATGTCCACCGCTTCGGGCGTTTTGGCCTTTATTGCCTTTGCCTGCCGTCTTGCCATTGCCACTGCCGGTTCCCCGACCTTTGCGATAGCTTGGATGACGAGCGCCTTCAGAATGTTGAAGTTCATTTAGATTCATAGTTGCACCTCCCTAATTTGAGATTTTCGATTCGACTTTATTTGCCGCGTAAGAGCTTTACTTGGCTATAGGTATGTAAGTTTTCGATGCCGTTGTTGGTCGCCCGGATGATATTGATCGGGGCGCGGCTTCCGTAAACTTTCGAATAGACGTTCTTGACGCCGGCGAGTTCGAGAATGGCCCGAACCGGTCCGCCTGCGACGATTCCCGTGCCAGCCGGGGCCGGTTTCAGGAATACTTTGCAAGCGCCAAACTGCCCGATGATTTCATGGGAGATGGTGTCGCCTTTTTCTAGAGAGATACGATACATTTTCTTTTTCGCGGCTTCTAAGGCTTTCTTGATGGCATCGGGGACTTCGCCGGCTTTGCCGGTCCCGAAACCATATTGGCCCTTGCCATCGCCAACGACGACGATCGCGGCGAAACGCATGTGGCGTCCGCCTTTGACGGTCTTGCTGACGCGGTTGATGGAAACCACGCGCTCTTCGAATTCTTTATCAGCGCGGTCGCGACGCGGACCGCCTTTGTGGTCGCCACGGGGACGATCGCCATGCGGGGCTCCGGTAGGACGACCGCCAGCGCTTGGCCGTGCGGCGGATGGGGCCGGTGAGGTTGGAGCAACTGGTTTCGCTTCGGCAGTCGCTGGTTTAGCGACAATGACTTTTTCTTCTGCCATGTGGTTATCCTCCTAGAACACCAAGCCGGCTTTACGCGCGGCTTCGGCTAACAATTGGACGCGGCCATGATAGATATAACCGCTCCGATCGAACACGACTTCTTTAATTCCGGCGGCCAAGGCTTTGGCGCCGATGTCGGCACCGACTAAGGTAGCTGCTGCTTTGTTACCGCCATTTTTGAGTTTGAGGGCAACGGAACTGCTGGCGACCAAAGTGACACCCTTCACATCATCGATGAGTTGGGCGGAAATATGAGCGTTGGAACGATAGACACTTAAACGGGGCCGGGCGGCTGTGCCACTAATTTTGGCGCGGACACGGATGTGGCGGCGTTCACGAACGACGTTACGGCTTTCATTTTTAATCATGTTTTTGTTTCTCCTTTCCTACGCTTTATTTCTTACCAGCGCGTTTACCTTCCTTGCGGATGATATGTTCGCCTTTGTACTTAATGCCTTTGCCTTGATACGGTTCAGGTTCGCGGACCATGCGGATGCGGGCGGCGGTTTGGCCGACGGCTTGGCGGTCCATGCCTTCGATCGTGATGTTGGTCGGGTCGACGACGACGATTTTGGCACCGACGTCTGGGGTAATCACCACTTCATGGCTGTACCCGATGCTGAGCACGAGGTTTGCGCCTCTGAGCACGCCACGGTAACCAATACCGACAATCTCGAGTTTTTTCGTAAAACCAGTGGTGACGCCGACAATCGCATTGTTGATGTGCGCGCGGACGGTGCCGTGGTTTTCTTTGGTTTGCTGTAAATCGTCCGGACGGGTGACGTGGACGTGGCCCTCTTTGACCTCAACGGCAATGCCGGCGGGGAGAGCGACAGTCATCGTGCCTTTCGGGCCCTTGACGGAGACGACGGAACCAGTCACCGAGACGGCGACTTTTTCGGGGATGGGGATTATCTTATTTCCGATACGTGACATAAGATCCTCCTACCAGACATAAGCAATAACTTCGCCACCGACGCCTAAGGCGCGGGCTTTTTTATCGCTCATGACCCCTTTTGAGGTAGAGATGATCGCTAATCCTAAACCTTTTAGGACGCGCGGTAAATTATCGGCTTGCGCGTGAACGCGAAGGCCGGGTTTGCTGATTTTCTTAAGACCGCTGATGACACGGACGCCGCCTTCCGCATATTTCAGCGTAAGGGTCATTTCCTTTTTGATGTCTCCAGAGACCTTAAAATCCTTGATGAATCCTTCTTCTTTGAGAATATCGGCAATCCGAACTTTCAAAGTCGAGGATGGCATCTGGACGGTTTCATAACGTAAAGCGTTGGCGTTGCGGATACGCGTGAGCATATCGGCGATAGGATCGGTCATAACCATTTTTCTTTACCTCCTACCAACTGGCCTTTTTCATGCCTGGGATCTCACCTTTGTAGGCGAGCTCGCGGAGGCAGATACGGCATAAGTGGAATTTGCTGTACACAGAGTGGGGACGGCCGCAGCGTTGGCAGCGGGTATATTCCCGGACTTTAAACTTTTGGGGACGCGCGCAACGGACCTTAATCGATGTTTTTGCCATTGTTCTTATCCTCCTTATTTATGGAACGGCAAGCCAAGTTCGCTAAGTAGCGTGAAGGCTTCCTCATCGTTTTTCGCCGAAGTGACGAGCACGATGTCCATACCTCTGATTTTTCCGACCTTATCATAGTTGATTTCGGGGAAAATCAGTTGTTCTTTAATACCTAACGTGTAGTTACCGTGACCATCGAACGAGTTTTTGCTGATCCCGCGGAAGTCGCGAACGCGCGGAAGCGCGACGCTGACTAACTTATCGAGGAATTCGTACATGCGGATCCCGCGAAGCGTGACTTTGCAGCCAATCGCTTGGCCTTCACGAAGCTTGAAGCTCGCGACGCTCTTCTTGGCCTTGGTGATAATCGGCTTCTGGCCGGTGATTTCACCGAGTTCACGAACAGAGTCATCGAGGAGTTTGCTATTGGTCGTGGCATCGCCGACGCCGATGTTGAGGACGATTTTCTTTACAGACGGGACTTCCATCACCGATTTGTATTTGTATTTCGCCATTAACGACGGGACGATTTCTTTATGGAAACGGCCTTTCAACCGGTTCGGTTGTCTGGGTTCCGGTTTGCACGGGGCTTTCGCTTTGACTTCGACTTTAGCTT
>JAPLKQ010000102.1 GCA_026387995.1 Bacillota bacterium | reverse complement strand
GATAGGAGTTGCAAGAAAGAAGAGCATTGGTCGGTCCTTTGGTCTTTTGGTTGACTTTTGCGGATTATGGTATGATAAGGTCAAGGAGGTGTTTATTATTATGAATAAAATTCTTACATTGTCTATGCTTGGTCTCGTTGCAATCGGTCTCGCTGGCTGCGGAACCGGTGGCACGACGGTTGCTCCCGCCGAGGCCAATACGCGCGTTGTCGCCGCTACCACCAAGATGGCAAGTACCGACATGACTTCGTTTATCCTTAACATTGCCGCCGAGGTGAACTATCAAGAAGCTCATAACTTTACGGATCCGCTCGTGACCGATACGACCGGCTCGATTGTCGCTTCCGGTTCTTTGGAACTCAAAGCCAAAGATATGTTATTAGATACCGCCGAAGCCTCATTGACCGTCGAGGCCAGTGTCACCGAAGATATGGGTGGCACCTCGATCAGCATGACGCAAAGTGCCGCAGGTTACTTCAAGGAAGGCTATGCCTACGCGAACCTCACGAACGCCAGCAGCATCTTTAACTTCGGCAGCGAAGCCCCGACAAAAGTGAAAACCTATGTAGGCAACATCGCGACCGCTTTAGGGATTGACCTCACGAGCGAAGTTACTTCATCTGAATTGATCAATCCGGAAATGATTACCCCATTCGTCAATGATATCGCCGGGGTCGTCGCGACCGAAAAAGATGGCGCCTTAACCGTTACTTATACCGTCACGCTCAACGACGTCGTCGAAATGGCCGTCGATATGGCAAGCCTGAACGGCGAAATGCCGAGTTCCTACACTTCGTCCGAACTTGATGCCATGAAAGCCGAACTGTTGACTCAACTCGAATCGATGATCGTCGTCCGAAAATGCGAAATCGTCATCGGGGTCGATAAAGATGGCTACGTCAATAAGTTCCACGTCGATGTCGACGTCACCGTCACTGAAGAACAAACCGATGTTGATACTTCAGCGGTTACCGACACCGTCACGCATACCGTTACGGGCTTCGTCCACATTGATTTATCAAACATCAACCAAGCCTTAACGATCACATTCCCCAGCGACCTCAATACGTACGTTGAAGATACACCCACGAACTAGCACCTATTTCTTAAAACAAAAAAGAGCGGATTCGCCACCCGCTCTTTTCTTTTTGGTTTTTTCTTACACCGCGACGATATTGACGACGTGGCCTTTGACGACGATGACTTTCTTGATGCTCTTGCCTTCGATATGCCGCTTGACGGCTTCGTTCTCTAAGGCGACTTTTTGGAGCGCTTCGTCACTGATGTCCACCGCCACCCGGACCGAGGCCCGGAGTTTGCCGTTGACTTGTAAGGCAATCTCCATATCGGCTTTCACAAGCTTCTTTTCGTCATACGTCGGCCAGGCTTCGTACGTGATGATGTCGGAGTGATCGAGCATCGACCACAGCTCTTCGCCGAGGTGCGGCGCGATGCAGCTGAGCATCTTCACGAACCCTTCAAGGTAAGGAATATAAATGCTCTTGGCTTTATAGACTTCATTAATGAATATCATGAGCTGCGAAATCGCGGTATTGAATTGCAGCGCCTCAAAGTCCGAGGTGACCTTTTTAACTGTGTAGTTGTAAATATAATCGAGTTCGCCGGAACTGATGACGTTCCACTTCTTCGTGAATTCCTCTTCGCTGAATAAACGATAGACGCGGTCGAGGAAACGTTTGGAACCATCGAGTCCGCTGTCGGACCACGGCAAACTCGCTTCGAGCGGCCCCATGAACATTTCATAGAGACGGAGCGTGTCGGCGCCATAGCGCACGACGATTTCATCGGGATTCACCACGTTACCGCGGGATTTGCTCATCTTTTCGCCGTTTTCGCCGAGGATCATCCCTTGATGGAATAAGCGTTGGAACGGTTCGCGGCATTTGACGATGCCGAGATCATATAAGGCTTTATGCCAGAAACGGGCGTACAGCAAATGGAGGACGGCATGTTCGGCACCGCCGATATAGAGGTCGACCGGCAGCCAGTGTTCAATCAGCTTCGGGTCGGCTAACGCTTTCGTGTTATGCGGATCCAGATAACGGATGTAGTACCAGCAAGAACCCGCCCATTGAGGCATCGTATTGGTTTCGCGGGTAGCCTTT
>JAPLKQ010000020.1 GCA_026387995.1 Bacillota bacterium | reverse complement strand
GAGCAGGTTTTAACATGACACCCGGGCGGACCGACGACATCTGCGGACGGTGATTCGGGCAGGTGATGGTAGCCATCAAGTTGCCGCCGAACGCCGGACGGGTCATGAGTAATCCGTGGGTAGTCTCGTCAATTTCTAAGCTTGTGCAGTCGGCGGTCAAGCCCGTATGGAGAACGACGGATAAGCGCGGAGCGATATCGCGGCCAATGGAAGTCGCGCCAATCAGGACGATTTCCGGATTGACCGCTTGGGTTACTAACATTAATGCTTTGGTATAAGGTTTGCTCATGAAGTCGGAAAGTAACGGTTCGTCGACGACATAAACGCGGTCAGCGCCGTGATAGACGGCTTCTAAAGCGCATTTATTGACTTTATAGCCGATTACGGCCGCGACCAGCGCAGCATTGAGTTTGGTCGCTAATTCGCGGCCTTTGCCTAAGAGTTCGAGCGAGACCTTTTCAACGACGCCGCCTCGCTGCTCGATGTAGACGAGGACGCCACTATTTTTTTGTTCCATGTTTTTCACTTATCCAATCAAGAACTTTTCTTTTAATTTTTCAACGATTAAATGTGCGGATTCCTGAGGCGTGACGGTAAAAACCTTACCAGCGGTTTTAGCGCCTTTGGTAAAGGATTTGTTGACACGGGTCGGGGACCCTTTTAAGCCAATCAAGTTGAGATCGACGACGATGTCGTTGACAGTCCAAAGTTCCACGGTCTTTTCTTTATAGGCGTCGAAAATACCGCTGACACGCATGTAGCGTGGCTCGTTGATTTCTTTGAGGACCGTTAAGAGACAAGGCGTCTTGACCTTGATTTTTTGATAGCCGTCTTCGAACATCCGTTTGACGACGAGGCCGTCAAGGACTTTTTCGATATCTTTGACATAGGTGACCGCCGGGATATTCAGATGACCGGCGATTTGGGGCCCTACTTGGGCCGTGTCGCCGTCAATGGCCTGACGCCCGGCAATGATGAGGTCAAAGCCGATTTTGGTCAAGGCGGCCGCTAACGTATAGGAAGTGGCCCATGTATCCGCGCCGGAGAAGGCACGGTCCGAAAGTAAAATCGCGCGGTCGGCGCCCATGGCCAAGGCTTCGCGTAAAGCGACGTCGGCTTGGGGTGGCCCCATCGATAGAACAACGACTTCAGCGCCGAGGGAATCTTTTAAACGCAACGCGGCTTCGAGACCGCCTAAATCATCGGGGTTGATGATTGAGGGAACGCCTTCACGGATGAGGGTGCCCGTCTTGGGATCAATCCGGACTTCGGTGGTATCGGGCACTTGTTTAATGCAGACAACGATTTTCATATCATTTCCCCTTACTTTAAGACGGCCGAGGCAATCACCATGTGTTGAACTTCGGAGGTCCCTTCATAGATTTCGGTAATCTTGGCGTCACGCATCATGCGTTCGACCGGATAAGCGCGGGTATAACCATAACCGCCATGGAGTTGGACGGCTTCGGTAGTCACGGACATCGCCGTTTCCGACGCAAAGAGTTTGGCCATCGCTGCTTCCATGGAATAAGGAAGGCCGGTCATCTTGTTGCCAGCGGCTTTATAAACGAGTAAACGGGAAGCTTCGACTTTCGTCGCCATTTCCGCAATCTTGAATTGGGTATTCTGGAAGGCAGCGATCGGCTTGCCGAATTGCTTTCTTTGTTTGACGTAAGCGACAGTCTCGTCAAGGGCGCCTTGGGCAATGCCTAAAGCCTGGGCGGCGACGCCAATGCGTCCGCCATCCAAGGTCTTCATCGCGATTTTAAAACCATCGCCGATTTGCCCAAGCATATTTTTGGCGGGTACTAAGCAGTTCTCAAAGATGAGTTCGCAGGTCGACGATCCGCGGATGCCCATCTTCTTTTCTTTAGGTCCGACGGAGAATCCCGGCGTTTTCGCTTCAACGATAAAAGCACTCATTCCCCCGCGGGTTCCAAGTGTTTTGTCTGTCATCGCAAAGATAATATAGACGTCGGCATAGCCGGCGTTGGTGATAAAGATTTTTGAGCCATTCAGGAGATAATTTTCGCCTTGAAGCACGGCGGTCATTTCTCCGGATCCGGCATCAGTCCCGGCGTTCGGTTCAGTGAGGGCGAAAGCACCCAGTTTTTCCCCTTTCGCTAAGGGAACTAAGTATTGGAGTTTTTGTTCTTCGGTACCGAAATCAAATATCGGCCCGCAGCAGAGTGACGTATGCGCGGATAAGATGACACCCGTGGTCGCGCAGGCCGCGGAAATCATTTCCACCGCCAAGACGTAACCTAAGTAGTCGCCGCCTTCGCCGCCATATTTTTTTGGAAAGGGAATGCCCATGAAACCGGCCTTCGCCATCTTGGCGACCGTTTCGCTGGGAAAGCGTTCGTTCTCATCGACTTCGGCAGCCATCGGTTTTACTTCGTTGGCCACGAAGTCCCGAATCATTTTTTTAAGCAACAGATGTTCTTTCGATAATCCGATTTCCATAGGGGGTTCTCCTACGCTTGTCTGGGAGGCATAACGAGTGCCGCCCCATCCAAAACCATGACGCCAAATTGATTGGTACAGGAGGTTCTAAGTTTCACCCGTTTGCCATCGATCAGCTCAACGACTTCGACGCGGGCGGTAATCGTGTCGCCAATGTGAACTGGCGCTAAAAACTTCACTTCTTGGCCCATATAGATTGAACCGGCACCCGGAAGTTCGGTTCCGAGCAGGCTGCTAACAAACCCGGCCATGAGCATGCCGTGGGCAATGCGTGTCCCAAAGCGCGTCCCTTTGGCATAGGCTTCATTGACGTGCGCTGGATTAAAGTCACCGGTGATGCCGGCATAAAGATAAATATCGGACTCGGAGACTGTCTTACTCGACTCAGCAAAATCGCCAATCTGAATTTCTTGAAAAGTTTT
>JAPLKQ010000012.1 GCA_026387995.1 Bacillota bacterium | reverse complement strand
TCGGCGAGGATGCCGACGTTGAACTCAAACTAAGGAGAATATAATGAACCCAGTCATGGATGGAATCTTAAATGAAACAGCCGCTATTTTGAATCATGAATTTCAAATAACGCCTATTCTTTTTGCTTCTTATGGTTTAGAAAAAATTACAGGGATAAGTTTTGATGCTCACGATGTAGATATATTCGTACCCAAAAAATTGCTTATTAACAAACAACCGCTCATTGCTAGTTTCAAGAAAAATGGTTTCCGTTATATTGAAGCCGAGGTTATGACGTTCGTTAAAAACGAAATCGAAGTTGAACTTTCGGAAAAAGAAAAATGGTTTCGCTACTGTGATCTTCAGGAAACGGGCATGAAACAAGTCGAGACCCCAAAATTCAAATATCAAATCCTAGATGCCGACAATTTATTGAGACTTTACCGATTTCTTTCTCTTGATTCAAGACGTCAAGAGAGCAAACGAAAAAAGGATCGTATAAAAATACTTGTTCTTGAAAAGTTCCTTAGCATTAATCGCTAGTAGTTTTTTTAAAGATTAACTCTAAAAGCACCTTTCGGAGACCAAAAGTTGATTCATGCTAAAATAAACATATAAGAAGTTCGCTCGAGCTGTTTTATAAAAACGCGACGAATCAAAATATCAAAGTCGTTAGCTCAAACATACGGAGGATTAAACAATGGAAGAAATAAAAATTGGCGAAAACACATTTTACGTTGGAGACGATCTGAACAATCCACAAGCTGAAATCACCTATTTTCCTCGCGGTAAAGACGTGATTGTCATTGACCACACCTATGTGTCTCCCGAATTGAGAGGTAAAGGTATTGCCCTGAAGTTGCTTACGAAAGTCGTGGAGTATGCGCGAAAAGAACATTTGAAAATCATTCCGCTTTGTTCCTATGCCAGCAAAGTCATGCGTTTTAATGATGAGTATAAAGACGTTTTAAAATAAGCCGATTGTAGGAAAACATCTATGTACACTTTGGCATATGATTGGCAACAACTTCTGGAACGTAAAAAAGTCCGCATCCAATTAGGACCGCGGGTTCTTTTACTTTTGGCATTCGAAGATAAAGCCTATGCATTAGCAGATAAATGTCCTCACAAAGGTTATCCGATATCAACGGGTCACTTTGAAAAGGGCATTATTCAATGCAAAGAGCATGGCCTCGAAATCGATATCCGAACGGGAATTGCTGTTGATACTCAGAAATCCTGTACATTGATTCCCAATATCCAGGAACGGGGAATTAAGACCTATCAGACGAAAATCGAAAATGGAAAAGTCTATGTTGATTTGCCGGTTATCAAATGAACCGCAACTCAAAAGGAGCACAAGATTATGATAGATGCCATTGAGAATAGACGCTCTGTAAGAACGTATGAAAAAAAGAAACTTTCAGAAAAGGACAAGATTAAGGTTCACGAGTTATTAGAATCGATGGAACTAGTCAAAGGACCTTTTGGCAATCGCGCCCAATGGTTTTACCGAGATAGCGAATATTTAGAGTCTGACGAACCGGTTCAAATCGGAACCTATTGAATGGGTAAAAATCCACCGACTTTCGTTGGGGGCGCCGTCGTCAATTCTTTTCAAGGAATGGTGGACTTCGGTTATTTGTTTGAGTACATCATTCTCCAGCTCACTAAAGAAGGTTTCGGAACTGTTTGGCTTGGGGCGACATTTGAGAGAAAAGCATTTAATGATTTTCTAAAAGAAGGCGAAGTCATTCCGGCCGTCTCTGTCGTTGGCTATACTGCTGATCACAAATCCTTAGTCGAAACATTTACTCGGATGGGCGTCAAAGCAAATCGACGTAAACCTTTTTCTGATCTCTTCTTTGAAAAGAACATCTCAACGCCATTAAATGCCGAACGGATGTTACTGAATCGTTTTAGCAAATATTTGGAGTTGGTCAGGCTTGCTCCCTCGGGAACAAATCAGCAACCATGGAGAGTCATTACCCATGGCAACCTTGTTCATTTCTATTTGAAACGCACACCAAACTATGCAAAGAATTTGAACTGGGACATCCAAGCGGTTGATCTTGGTATCGCAATCTCTCATTTTGAAATAGGCCTTAAAGAAGACAGAATCAAATATGCGATTCATCTCAATTCAAAGGCAGAAGTTATTCCAGGATTAGAATACGTTACGACGTTTGAGGTCGAGCTTTAGAAGGCATCAATAGGAGAGATTTAACATGACAAGTAATAAGGCGGGCCTGGCTAGTATTGATGAATATATTAAGCAATTCCCTATTGAAATCCAAGAAAGGCTTCAAAAAGTCAGAGCCGCCATTCGCAGTGTTGCCCCAGATGCCTCTGAAGCTATCAGCTATCAAATGCCAACCTTTAAGTTGAATGGGAATTTGGTCCATTTTGCCGCATTCAAAAAGCATATTGGATTCTTTCCAACAGCCAGCGGCGTCGCCGCTTTTGAAGATGAGTTACAGGGGTATGTACATTCGAAAGGAGCCATTCAATTTCCTTTCGATGAACCCATACCTTATTCCCTGATAAAAAAAATCACAAAGTATCGTGTCAAAGAAAACACGAAGTAAAAGAAGCAAGTTTATATATTTTTATAATGACTGGATTAATGTCTGTATGATTTCGCTCAATGTCGGATGAACGTGAATGAAGCCGACATATTCCGTAAGCGGTTTGCCTAAGTGGTAAAGGAGCGCCAGTTCGGAAATAAGAGCGTTCGCCTGTGCACAAATAACATGGGCTCCAAGTAGTTTTTTGTCGGAGTCCAAAATAACTTTCAAGAACCCATCGGTTTCACCGTTGGCGACGGCTTTGCCGTTACTTCTTAGCGGAATGCGCTTGGTTTCGTAAATGATTCCCTTTAATACGACCTCGGCTTCTGTGAGCCCAACGGAGGCGATTTCAGGGAAGGAAAAGACGACAGAAGGAATCGCTCCAAAATCGGGTTCGAAACGATGGTGAGTAATATGAGCGATTACTTGCTTAGCTTGAAATGTTGCCTTGTGGGCCAGCATCGGTGCGCCAATGCAGTCCCCAATCGCATAGATTGATTCAACTGAAGTTTGAAGAACGTTATTCACACGGATTCCACTTGCAGAGTAATCGACTTTTACTTGGTTCAGTCCGAGCATCTCAATATTCGGTTTCCGTCCTGTCGCGACCAAGACACAATCGCCGTCAAGAGAGGCGGTTGTTGGATTATTAATTGAGACTCTGAGTGACCCATCAATTTTCTCGATAGAAGTCACTGAAGTAGAAAGATAGAGCCCAATCCCGTCGCGTTTTGCAAATACGCTCATGCGTTTTGAAATGTCTTCATCTGCAGAGGGAAGAAGCGTGGGCATGAATTCCACAATGGAAACTCTAGATCCCAACGTGTTGAAAATGGTGGCCCATTCGAGGCCGATATAACCGCCACCGATAACAATTAAATGTTTTGGGAGCGTAGTGAGTGAAAGTAAGGTGGTGGAATCGACGACACCGGGTAAATTGATACCTGGAATAT
>JAPLKQ010000111.1 GCA_026387995.1 Bacillota bacterium | reverse complement strand
TCTTAGGAATAAAAACATTCATGATTAATGGTAAATTCCAGGCATGGACGGGGCAAACGATGCCCAGAGATTCTCCGGAAGCTAATTCAAAATCAAAGTGTTTATCGCGATTAGCTTGGCCAATCGAAAGCACACGGTCATTAAGTAATTTGCCAAGAGAGTCGGCAATATGGCGAGAATTGTTCGTCCCCGAAAAATATAGAATCATAACATCACCTCATAAAGGTTATTATACGTGAAGAAAACGAAAACATTGACGTTAAGCGAAAATATCCTCGATTTATTCGTTGTTATCGCTTTTATCGATGAGTTGCTTGTCCATATCGAGATACTTGTGCACCTGAGCATAGGTATTTCGTTCCATCACCAATAACATGACTAATGCCAGGATGACTGGAAGCGAAATCGCCACTAACACAAAATAGACACGTTTAAGAAATGGAAAAGAAGCTCCAAAAATGCAGAGCTCGATTAAACCTAGAACGAAACTATGTTTAATAAACGGCAATTTTTCAAAGTGGTCGGTTTTTCCATAAAATCGAAAATCAAGCCATAGAATGATATTTCTGCCAAGTACGAAAGGCAGAACCAGCAAATTAATGAAACAAATCGCAGTTAGAAAATACATATTCCAGACAATAAGTCCCATGATTCCGACAATTATGAAGGTGATCTCAAGGAAAAGGGTTATAAGGACGCTAATATGGCGTGTTCCGACATCATGGGCCTTTATTTTCTCGTAATCATATTTTTGCATCAAGTGATCCTCTGAATATCCAAGTCGATTTTGAACAAAACAGCCGACTGAAATTAGTATATGCCCCTTTAACGTGAAAGTAATCAGTCATCATCAATCTTCTTGACATCCCATCTCACTGGGTTTAAATTAGGTGCAAATAAACTTGAGAGGTATAATCTCGTGATTTTCAAAGAACAAGGAGGGATTTTTATGTCCCATAGTTCTACACGAGGTTTTCCTATCTGCTTCTTCTTGGAATGACAATCTTGCCCTCCGGGTGCAAATTTTCATCTTCCGCAAGTTCAAGTAATCTTATTCCATACAATGATGCAATGACGGTTAATTATAAAGGAACCGAATACACAAGTTTCCTAACGTTTTTAACCGCATTTTTGAATCAACAATATCAATACGATTGGTATGATGCCGCGCAAAATCCGGGTACTTTTGCTGGCTTTTCCGCAAAAGAAGACATTTTGCTAAATGGGAATTCTATTTTCAACCAACACACGTTTGTTTCTTCCATAGAAGACCCTTATAACGCATCACTCGTTGTTCCCTTCTATGAAAGGTATCAAAGTGCATATCCACTTTATACAACCTCGTATTTTACTTTTTTTAAAGTCGGTGGCACTGAAGAAATCATTTCAATAAACAACCTCAATTTTTATAAATTATGGGCCTTTGATTTTTATACGCTCGCGGATGGTTCAGGAGCCCTCAAGTCTGACTATGCGGGTGAATCCGTGTGGTTTAACTCACTTATTGAGAACATTGCGACTAGCATTGCCAATCCCACGGTCATTAATCCGG
>JAPLKQ010000007.1 GCA_026387995.1 Bacillota bacterium | reverse complement strand
GGCGCATCTAATAATGTGTATGATATAATTACATAGATTCGCAAGGAGACCAGCTTATGGAACATAAACGCAGCGGATATATTTCTTGGGATGAATACTTCATGGGCATCGCCATTTACTCGGCAATGCGTAGCAAAGACCCAGGAACGCAAGTCGGGGCTTGTATCGTTGACAGTGAAAATAAAGTCGTTTCCATCGGCTATAATGGCATGCCCATTGGCTGTAACGACGACGAACTTCCCTGGGGACACGGCACCGGTCTTGACAGCAAATACTTATACGTTTGCCATGCGGAATTCAACGCCATCCTGAATGCTCGGTCAGGAGCCCAGCTCAAGGGCTGTCACCTTTATGTGACCCTCTTCCCGTGTAACGAATGCGCCAAAGCCATCATCCAAACAGGCATCAAGGAAATCACCTTCCTCGATAACAAATATGAGAACTCGATTGAATGCCAAGCCTCACGCAAAATGTTCGATATGGCCGGCATTAAGTACCGTATTTATGAAGCTCGCCGTCCAAAAATCGAGATGGAGTGATTATGACCGCGCCCCAGAAGAAAGCCTTTAAAGCCTTTTTAACCCGATTGCTTGTCCTGCTGATTGTCTTCCTTTTATTTATGGTCAGCGTCTATGCCTTAATTAACCAATATCTTCCCCATGGCGTCGATAATCCGTGGTGGATTGCTCTCTATATCGTTGGCAGCATTCTCTTGTATCTCGTGTTGGTCTTCGTCGTTGAACGTTCCCGAAAAAAAAGAAGGAAAAGATAACTTGGAAATCCTAAAACTGGTCGATGTCTCTTACAGCTACGATGGCAAGAAGAACGTGATTAATCACGTTTCTTTAAGCATTGAAGCTGGCAAGTACGTCTCCATCATCGGCCATAACGGTTCCGGAAAATCGACACTCGCGAAACTCATTTTGGGTTTACTCGAAGCGGCCAGCGGAACGATTACGATTTTTGACAAAGTCCTCAGCGATAAAACAGTCCGTGAGTTACGTCAACGCATTGGCATCGTGTTCCAAAATCCCGACAACCAATTCATCGGTTCGACGGTCCGTGACGACATCGCTTTTGGCCTTGAAAACCGCTGCGTTCCCCACGAACAAATGGAAGGTATCATTAACGAATTTGCCGTCAAAGTCAGCATGGAAGAGTATTTAGACAAAGAGCCTTCCAACCTTTCCGGCGGTCAGAAACAGCGTGTCGCCATTGCCGGCGTTTTAGCCATGCATCCCGATATCATCATCTTCGACGAAGCGACCGCTATGCTTGATCCCAAAGGCAAACGTGAGATTCATGAAATCGCCATGCAGATGCGGAAAGAAAATCCCGGATTGACCATTATCTCAATTACCCACGATATCGAAGAAGCGTTTGACAGTGATGAAGTGATCGTTCTGAACGAAGGCCAAATCGTGATGCGCGGGACTCCTGAAAACGTCTTTTCACGTCGTGAAGAACTCTTGAAAGTGGAACTCGATCTTCCCTTTGTTTATAAGATGCGCAACGCCTTGATCAAAGAAGGCTATGACGTCAAGGATATTAAAACCGTTGAAGGGTTGGTGGCGTTTTTATGCCGATAACCTTTAAAAAAGTATCCTATACCTACTCCCCTAAAACCCCATTTGAGTACGAGGCCATCAAAGATATCAATGTTACCATCAAGGACGGCAACTTTACCGCGATCGTCGGCCATACTGGGTCCGGGAAGTCTACGTTAGTCCAACATATCAACGCCTTACTTTTACCGACCAGCGGCGAAGTCGACATCGATGATTTTCATATTATTGCGAATAAAAAAATCAAGAACTTGAAAGAACTTAGGAGACACGCCGGCATCGTCTTTCAATTCCCGGAATATCAACTCTTTGAAGAAACGGTTGAAAAAGACGTTTCGTTTGGGCCGAAAAACTTTGGCGACACCGATGAAGTAGCGCTTCAAAAAGCCCATCGCGCCTTAATCGACGTCGGTTTAGATGCCAGTTATTACCAACGCTCGCCGTTTGAGTTAAGCGGTGGCGAACGTCGCCGCGTCGCAATTGCCGGCATCATTGCCGAAGAACCCAAAGTCCTGATTCTCGATGAACCGACCGCCGGACTCGATCCTCGCGGCTCGTTTGAGATGATGCAGTTATTTAAGAAAATCCACGAACGCGGAACGACGGTCATCATTGTTACTCATGACATGAATATCGTTCTCAGTTACTGCGATGAAGTCATCGTCATGAAAGACGGCGCGATCGTGAAAGTCACGAATCCTATCACGCTCTTCAACGAAGACAACGACGAATTTGCTTTGGAAATCCCGCTTCTTTACCAATTTGCGAAAAAACTTCGCGAAAAGGGCCTCGAATTTGATTTTTCAGGTGCGAAGACTCCGGACGAACTTGCTCGGCTGATAAAAAAAGCGGTGGTGAAAAAATGAAAAACCTCACCCTAGGGCGTTACATTCCATACAATTCCCCGATTCACCGTCTTGACCCACGCATCAAACTTTTCAGTCTTATCATTTTGATGGTCGCCATTTTTATCAAATTCGTGAACGTGCCGATGAATTTCATCATGTATGGGCTGATTTTTGTTATCATACTTATCTTGATGGCGATGTCGCACATCGGTCTCTTCACTTTATTCAAACAATTGAAAGCTCTATGGCTGATGATTCTCTTCTTGCTCATTATCAATATTTTGATGCCTAATACGGGAGCCTTCTTTAGAGTTTGGTTTTTCAATGTCTACTATAACGCCATCTGGCAAACGCTCTATATCGTCATACGCCTTATTCTCATGGTGGGCCTTACGATGGTGCTCACGACGACCACCCGGCCGCTTGATTTAACGTATGCGATTGAATGGTACTTAGCGCCTTTACGCATCGTTAAATTCCCGACTCATGAAATTGCCATGACCATTTCCATCGCTTTACGATTCATCCCGACTTTGCTGGACGAAACGAACCGTATCATGAAGGCCCAAGAAAGCCGTGGCGTGGACTTTAAGAACGGCAAACTCAAAGAAAAAATCCGGGCGGTCGTGTCTTTGATCGTCCCCTTATTTATTTCCGCTTTCCAACGTAGCGAAGAATTGGCGAATGCCATGGAAGCTCGGGGCTATGATCCCTCGGCCAAACGGACCCGTTACCGCGTCATGAAATGGAAATTCTGGGATACGGTCGCCCTCGTTTTTGTGGTTGTGTTTTTAGCTGGCGTCATCGTCACGAGCGTCATGCGTCTGGACTTCATCGTCCTCTTGACACCGATTGTTAATATCATCTTGGGGTGGTTCTGATGTTCCGTTACAAAGTTACCCTCAGTTACGATGGAACGCAATTTTTAGGTTGGCAGCGTCAACCTGAAGGCCGAACGGTCCAATCCGAAATTGAAAAAGCGCTCAGCCAAATCTTGAATACTGAGATTACGATTCAGTCCAGTGGAAGAACCGATGCCCAAGTCCATGCCAAGGGCCAAGTTTTTCATTTTGACAGTGATAAAGAACTCGCTGGCGAAAAGTTCCGTTATTCATTGAATCGGGTACTTCCGAAGGATATTCATATTATCGAAATAAAAAATGTTCCGACAGATTTTCACGCCCGTTTTGGAGTGAAAGCAAAACATTATCAATATCTCGTAAATGTTGGCGAAGCTAGCCCCTTTTTCAATAATTACCGTTATGAACTGATGCGGAAAGTCGACATCAAAAAAGTGCTTCTCGCTTCGAAAGATTTTATTGGCCGCCACGATTTTCGGAACTTTACCTCTAAAGAAATCGATGACAATGGCTTTATCCGCGAGATCTATAAACTCGACATCTCCGTCCAAGACGATATCGTGACTTTCGATTTTATCGGTTCAGGATTCATGCGTTATATGGTGCGGATGATCGTCGGCACGTTACTGGCCATCGGCATCGGCCAAGAAGAAGTATCCTTTGTCCATGAACGCCTGCTCGCAACGCCAAGGCAAACGGTTCGTTATAAGGCGCCAGGGCAAGGCCTCTACCTTGTGAGCGTCAGTTACCAGGAGGAAGCTTGATGTTCCCATATTGCTATCATACCCATACGGCCCGGTGCGGGCATGCTTCCGGTACGGACGAAGAATATGTTTTAGCGGCCATCAGCGCTGGCATCAAACGCTTTGGTTTCAGTGACCATATTTTTTACCCTGGGCTCAGCAGTCCGACGATGCGTGGCGAATACTCCGAACTCGAAGGCTATGTCACTTCCATCAATGCCTTAAAAGTGAAATATGCAAGGCAAATCGAAATCCATTTGGGCTTTGAATCCGAATACTATCCGGAATTTGACGGCTACTATAAGCACTTGCAGGAGGACCATATCGTCGAATACTTAATCCTCGGTCAACACTTTCTTTTGGAAGGGCATCACATCAAATATTATTTTGGCGATTCTCGGACACCGGAAATCATTCAAGAATATGGTCGGGCCCTAATCGTCGGTATGAAAACGGGTCTTTTCCGTTATGTTGCCCATCCGGATCTCTATATGGCCAACTATCCCTTCGGTTTTGATGAAACGGCGAAACAAATCGCTCACGACATTTGCCGGACGGCAAAAGAACTTGGTATGCCACTTGAGATTAATTTAGGAGCCATCCGCTTCCGTGGGCTCTTTACTTTGCTTGGTGAAACCCGCTATGCGTACCCTTATGAACCTTTCTGGGAGATTGCCGCTTCCTATGACATCCCAGTGTATGTTGGCATTGATGCCCATCACCCGCAGGAATTATGCGGCGACGAGTATCAGGTAGCTCTGGAAATCATCAAAAAATACAAACTTAGACACCTGAAAACATTGAAATTCTAATTTTCTTAATCCTGAATATCGCCTAAAACCGAATAATGCCTATTAATCGCCGAAATGTGGCGTACTTTTATTCCTCTATCGGTTTTGGAGTGCTATAATAACAAAGACTTAAAAAGCGAGGACAAACCAATGGGAAGACACTTTGAAGTTCGGGCCGCAGCGATGGCCGGAACCGCCGCGAAAAAATCGGCACTTTACATGCGCGCCAGCAAAGAAATTTATATGGCAGCGAAATCAGGACTGCCTGATCCAGTTTCTAACTTAGCCTTACGTAGCGCAATTGAAAAATATCATAAGAACGTGACAAAAGACGTCATCGAACGGGCCATCAAGAAAGCCGCCGGCGGATCCGCCGAAGCTTATTCGTCGGGCCGTTATGAATTCTTTGGTCCCGGAAAATCTTATATCATCGTTGACTCATTGACCGATAACGTGAACCGCGCGTTCGTGGAAATCCGTACCGTCTTGACCCGCCATGGCGGTCATATGGGCGCCGTCGCTTTCAACTTTACGGAAACAGGCGTCATCGTCTTTAAAGGCACAAACCGTGACCAAGTCGAAGAAGCTCTCATCCTCAATGACGTCGATGTCCGCGAAGTATCGGAAGAAGACGGCACCATTGAATGCCTCGTCGAACCGACCTTCCTGGGCAAAGCCAAGATCGTGCTCATTGAAATGGGCATCTCCGAATTTGAAGTCTCGGAACTGACTATGCTCCCGAACGAGAAGGTCACCTTGGTTGGCGAAGACGTGGAACGCTTCCAAGACCTCATCGATAAACTCGACGAACTCCAAGACGTTCAAAACTACTACCACAACGTCGATTTGTAGACATTCGCCCCATAGATATTTCCAAGATTAAAACCCCGTTTGTCGGGGTTTTTAAATAGTTTGGTCAATATTGAGTTTTTCATTGACAATTGGTAATAATATCTATATTATTCTAGATGGCACTATTTTGCCAAAAATGTAGTCCCGGTAAGAATACAAATTTGGTAAGGAGGGTAAAAAATTATGCAACGTCAAACAACGATCGCAAAACCAAGTGAAATTACACGTAAATGGTATGTCCTAGATGCAACCGACAAACCATTGGGCCGTATGGCCTCAGAAGTCGCCGTCATCCTTTTAGGTAAGAATAAACCCATTTTCACGCCTAACGTTGACTGCGGAGATTTTATCATTATCGTGAACGCCGAAAAAGTCGGTCTCTCAGGTGATAAACTACACACGAAGAACTATTTTAACAACACGGCGAAGACGACCGGTGGCTTAAGAACGCGTAGCGCTCAAGTCATGGTCAACGAATTCCCCGTCGAGATGATTGAACGCGCCGTCTGGGGCATGCTCCCGAAAGGTCCGTTAGGTCGTCAGATCATCAAGAAATTATTCGTATACAAGGGCCCAGAACATGAACACGCCGCGCAAAAGCCGGAAGTTCTTGAACTCAAATTCGTGGAGGGTAAATAAATGGCAACCAAAAAGAAAACTGCAGCAGTCTCGTATTACGGCACCGGCCGTCGGAAATCTTCGATTGCCCGTGTTTACCTGTTTCCCGGCAAGGGCACCATCACCGTCAATGACCGTGATGTCAACGAATACATGCCGTATGACACGCTCGTCATGGATCTCAAGCAACCGTTAGTCCTGACCAACAACGCCGAGAAATTCGACGTCGTCGCGATGGTCGAAGGCGGCGGATTCACCGGACAAGCCGGCGCCATCCGTTTAGGTATTGCCCGCGCTTTACTACTCGCCGGCACGGACCGCAAGCCGTTAAAGATCGCTGGTTTATTGACCCGCAACTCCCGTTCGAAAGAACGTAAGAAATACGGTCTCAAAGCCGCTCGCCGCGCTCCGCAATTCAGCAAGCGTTAATCGATTTCTCTTCAAAATCAAAACCATGTCGAAAGGCATGGTTTTTTTCTCCTCTTTTTTACATATAAAAAAGAAATCGGGCTCTTCTTTCTTGCAATTTTGATGCTCATATTGTATATTGAATAAGCGTTACTGTACGCGGGCCTTTAGCTCACCGCGATCATGGACACGCCCTCGCCGTCGGCATGGGCATGGGTGAATGCATGGCGGAAATGTTTGGCAAGCAAACCGGTTGTTCCAAAGGCAAAGGCGGCTCGATGCATTTCTTCGCGCCCGATAAAAACTTCTGGGGGGGGCACGGCATCGTCGCCGGCCAGACTCCGCTTGGCCTCGGCCTTGCTTACGGCCTCAAATATCTTGGCCGCAAGGGGTGCTGCCTCTGCTACCTGGGCGATGGCGCGGTCAACCAAGGCACCTTCTTTTTTGTGGTCGCCGGGTATGGCATCTTAAGCGGTGCCGGCATCTTCGTCCAGCAGTTCTTTGGGGCGAAAGACCATGACCATTTAAAGCAGGCTTTCCGTTATAAGCTCCTAGCTTCCGCAGTTTTGTTGGCTATCGTCATCCCGCTTTATTATTTCGGTGGACAATACCTCATTGGTTTTTACACGAGAAGCGCTGAAAATGCCGACGAAATCATGCGATTAGGCATGCAGTACTTACCAATTATCCTTCTTAGCTATATACCGGCGATGTTCACGACCGCCTACGCGACCACCTTCCGAGAAATCGGAAAGACAAAAATTCCAATGCTGGCGGGCGCTTTAGCGTTACTGACCAACGTCGTTTTCAATTATCTGTTTATCTATGTTTTC
>JAPLKQ010000029.1 GCA_026387995.1 Bacillota bacterium | reverse complement strand
TTAGTCTCTTAATCATATTTTTATCATCTCTCTTGTTATTATAAATCATTAAAGCCGGTGGAACAAAAAAGGCGGATTCTCTTTTAAAATTCTTCGGTGATTATTTTAAGAATTTCTTCAAGCGATAGCCCGAGTCCTTTGTAGTACTGGATATCCTGCCTGATTTTTTCGCGTCCCAACAATATTTTTTTGTCATCTAATTTAAGCGGGGCGTATTCCGTCACGAAACAGCCCTTGCCGGCTTTCGTATAGATGAACTGATCGGCCTCGAGAAGTTCCCAGGCTTTTTTGATGGTGATGACGCTGACGCCGAGTTGGCTGGCAACGACACGGATGGACGGAAGGCAAAAATGAGCTTCCAATTCACCGGAAATGATTTGAGCGACGATCTGGTCATAGATCTGCTCATAAATCGGTTTATTGCTTTTGCTCAAGATTGCCAAATTCATGTTATAAGCTCACTTTTTCAAATTTCTTCGTAGATACTTTCCAAGAAACGAACGTCGTGATCAAAAAGGCGATGATGCCCAGTCCAAGGACGATAAACTGATAACCAAATGTCGCGGGATTGAGGCTGTCGAGATTGGTTTTCAAAACCGGGATGACCGCGATGAGAACTTCAAATATGACCGCGACGGAAACGTAGGAAATGAGTCCAAACAACATTGGGAATCCCGTCTTATAACCGGTTTTGAAATAGCCGGGAAGGAAGACGATGTTAAACACGGAATATTCAATTAAAGTCAGCCCGAAGAAAGCAAAGTTGGCATCCATGCCGACGATGTTTCCGCCCGGATTTAAAACAAGCGACGTGATGAAGGCACATGGAACGGCGACGGCTAAGGTAAGGAGTTCGACAAAGACCACGGTCAAGTGTTTAGCCAAAACGATCTGGTCGCGCGGGATCGGGAGCATCGCCGTGAATTCATGGTCTTTGTTTGCTTGAGCGGCGGCGAAAGAAATGAGGAAGGACATGATGCAATAAGAGACGCCGACGAAATAGGGATACGCAGGAACCAAGAGTAAGGCCCCGCATAAAGCAAAGAAATAGGTACCGGGAACCACCACTAATTTCAGTTCTTTATAGAGTAAGTTCTTCATTTGGCTTCCCCCTTCCCGTAATTAATCATGATGTCTTCAAGATCCGGCCTTGCCGTTTGAAAAGTATCGGTGGTTTTGGCTTGGCTTTTCAGCATCAATCCCGTAAACCCAAAGGCATTGGCCTTATAGCCAATCAATCTGGATTTAACCTCGTCGGTCAGTTCCGAGGCTTTACCGGCCACCAGGAGATGTTCAGCGATCAAATCATCTTTGGTCGAATTGGCGATAATTTCGCCGTTACGGATAAAGATCACGAAATCGGCGCATTTATCAAGGTCGGAAGTAATGTGGGTCGAGAAGAGAATGCTCTTGTCGCCGCTTTCGACGATTTCGTGGAATAAATCTAGCATTTCGTCACGGGCAATCGGGTCGAGCCCACTGGTGGGTTCGTCAAAGATAAAGAGTTTGGCGTGATGCGATAACGCAAACGCCATCGCCAGTTTCACGCGCATGCCGGTAGACAGTTCACCGATTTTTTTATTCTCGTCAATCTCAAAACGGCGGATGAAATCCTGATAGGCTTTTTCATCCCATTCTTTATAGAAGCGCTTATAGACGGAAGCGACTTTCTTCACTTTGGTTTTGGAGTAGTAATCCGCCTCGCCGAGCATGAAACCGATCTGTTGTTTCAGCTCCACTTCATTACCGATGATATTCTTGCCAAGGACGGTAACGGTGCCGCTGTCAGGCTTGACGATATTTAAGATGGATTTGAGGGTCGTCGTTTTGCCGGCGCCATTCACCCCGATGAATCCCATGATGTAACCTTGAGGGAGCTCAAAAGAGACGTTTTTGAGTTCGAAGGATGGATATTTTTTGCATAAGTTTTCGATTTTAAGCATGAAAGGCCTCCAACTGTGTATATTCAGCATACACAGTATAGGCACACTCCAAAATAAATTCAAGCGACGACAAAAAAAGCCTCGTTTGAGGCGAGGCAAAAACAGGTCATAAATGGCTTCTCTATTAAGTCATGTGTTTCTTAAAGAAAGACACGATGTCGTCGTTGGCTCTTCTACTTTCCTCATAGTTGATATGCAAGACATTAAAAACATGATGGATGGGATTACCTTCTGATTCATAGTTTTTATAGAGATGGTCTATCTTTTTATCAGTGAGTAGTTTATCAAGCGCTACAGAATATTTATGGAGTTGCTGGTCCCCGATGGTCGTGACGATCATGGTCTCCGGGAAAACGCCTAGAGCCAAGACGTCATCGATGCTCGCGTATTTGCTGATCGGGTTATTCAATAAATCTTTCCCGAACATCCAAAACCGTAATAACGCGATGGTTTTATCGGTGCCGTTCAGCATGTTATGAAGGAGTGCGACCGGGCAGGTGACGGCCACCGCCGATACCTTAAGCCCAACAGGTTTCACTTGATAGATTTTTTGAAGTTCCGGGCTCGTCTGCGTGAGCGCGGCGAGTAAAGATAAATGACCGCCGGCGCTATCGCCGGTGAAAAAGAGTTTTGTCGTATCCGCGTGATGCTCTTTGCCATGTTTCTCAATCCAACTCAGTGCCTTAAATATATCTTGGATTTGGCCGTCCAGCCTGACTTCTGGGGAAAGTTGATAGTTGATATTGAAGACAGCAAAACCATGACTGGCCAGATACATAGCGTGGTATTCGTTCAGCTCTTTATCGCCATAGACCCAACCCCCGCCATGGATCTCAATGATCGTGGGTAATAAGCCTTCTGAATTTTCGGGATAGAAGATATCTAAAAGGTGGCCGCGGTTCGCGTCCCCGTGATAATTGAGGTTGGAGAGTTTCGTGATGCCAGTCGCGGGTTTTTGCAGCTTCTTATTTTTGTCATCGCTCTGCTTATGGAATTTGCGGTTTATTTTTAAAATCATGTTGACCATTTGTAAACCGCCTCCTGCGATGATTTTGAAATAATGTCGGCTTATATATTAATTATAACCCCGAAAAAGGGAGAAACCGGGATTGGACCCTATTAGTGGGTAGCGCTTTGACCGTGATAAAATATAAATAGAAAGACTGATAACGTCCTAAAATAGTAGCGAGGAATCATCACTCATGAAAGAAGCCATGCTGTATCAAAAACTGGCAGATAACAAAGTCCGCTGCGCCGTCTGCTCACACCGCTGCCTGATTAAAGATGGGTTCCGTGGTATTTGTGGCGTGCGTGAAAACGTCGGTGGCGTTCTCTATGCTTTGAACTATGGCAAAACCATCGCTGCCGCCATTGACCCGATTGAGAAGAAACCGCTCTACCATTTCTTGCCACGGACGGAAATCTATTCCTTTGCCGCGGCGGGGTGTAATTTACGCTGCTCCTGGTGCCAAAACTGGGAAATCTCGCAAAGCCCTAAACCCACGAACCCGATCATCGGTGAAGACATGACGCCGGAAGAACACGTGAAGCTCGCCCTCGAAAATAAATGTCCCTCGATTGCCTATACATATTCTGAACCCACCATATTCTTGGAATATGCCTTAGATACAATGAAACTCGCACGGGTAAAAGGTCTAAAAAACGTCTGGGTCACC
>JAPLKQ010000051.1:1877-6737 GCA_026387995.1 Bacillota bacterium | reverse complement strand
TAGAATTGCGATTCTTTCTCGACATAAATCCTTACAAATCTCAAAAAGCGAGGGACATTCTAAGGTTATCGTCGAGAAAAACGAGTCCCCCTTATTCTTGCTTTTAGACTGGAGTCAGATCGAACTGGCCCATCTTGATATTGAAATTTCTTCTTGCCAAAACGTCGATATCCTCGAGATTGCCGACGCTCGCGATACCGAACTTAACCTTCTTGTCGAAGAAGGCGCGACGCTCAATTGGGCAACGGTCGCATTCTCGGAGGGTAAAAAAGCTAAAATGAATGGCGTGCTTGAGAAAAACGCTACGCTCAATGTCGCCGTCGCCGACTTTTCACAAGGCAATGAATCCTTCGATGCCATCATTGTTTTAAAGGGCGAACACTCCCGTATTGATTGGCATCTTGCTTCACTGGCTGCCCGCACAGACCAAAAAAACATCCAAGTCTCATTTGACCATATTGGGCTCGATACCTATGCCATGATGAATAACTATGGCGTGACGGAGGATAGCGGATCACTGATTTTTGCTGGCACGAGCCACATTTTCAAAGGTTCACACCACAGCCGGACCCATCAAAATGCCAAAATCATGGTATTTGATCCCCAATGCATCGCCAAAGCGAATCCGGTGCTGAAGATTGACGAGAACGATATTGAGGCAAGCCATGCCGCTGCTGTTGGAAAAGTGAATGACGATCACTTGTTCTATCTATGCTCACGGGGACTTAAGCATGATGAAGCCAAACGTTTGATCACGCTTGGTTACCTCAATCCCATCATGAGTTATTTCCATGACAAAAATATCAAGCAACAAATTGCTGAAGAAATTGAAAAGAGGGTCTAACTATGTACGATTTAAAGAAAATTCGTTCGGATTTCCCGATGTTAAATGGCAAAGTAATGCAAGGTCATCCCCTTGTCTATCTTGATAATGCCGCCACCACTTTCAAACCGAAAGTCGTTTTAAATGCCATCGAAGCCTATTACAACGACTACACTGCCAATGCCCACCGCGGAGATTATGATTTAACGCACACTGTCGATGTAAAATTCGATGAAGCGCGGGAAACGGTCGCTGATTTTATCCACGCTGAAAAAGAGGAAATCGTTTTCACGAGTGGCACCAGCATGTCGCTAAACATGGTCGCTTATGGCTATGGCGCAAAATACCTGAAAAAAGGCGATGAAATCCTTCTTACTCAAGCCGAACACGCCAGTAATGTGCTCCCTTGGTTTAAAGTCGCGGAAATGACCGGAGCGAAAATTGGTTATATCCCTTTAGACAAAGAGGGCCGTTTGACGGTCGAGAGCCTCAAAAAGACGATTACCGCTAAAACAAAAGTCGTCGCTGTTGCCCATGTCACGAATGTTCTTGGATTTACAGTCGACATTAAAGCATTAGCCAAGGTCGTCCATGAATTTGGCGCCATCATCGTGGTTGACGGAGCGCAGAGCGTCCCCCACTTGAAAACCGATGTTAAAGATCTAGATTGCGACTTTCTGGCCTTCTCCGGGCATAAGATGTGCGGGCCGACTGGCATTGGCGTTTTATACGGCAAATATGCCCTCTTACAAAAGACCGATCCCTTTATGACCGGTGGCGGCATGAATGCCCGTTTTGATATGTGTGGCGAAGTATCCTATTTACAGCCGCCATTCAAATTCGAGGCAGGAACGCAGAATATCGAAGGCGTTCTTGGTTTAGCGGCCGCGATTAAGTATCTTCAAGGCATTGGCCTCGACGCTGTCGCTGCCCACGAACATGAACTGCGTGCCTATGCAATCAGCGAAATGAAAAAACTGGATAATGTCATCCTCTATAACGAAAAAGCCGAAGCTGGCATTATTACCTTTAACCTTAAAGGCGTTTTCGGTCAGGATGCTGCCACTTACTTCAATTCACGTGGCGTTGCCGTCCGCTCCGGAAACCACTGTGCGAAAATTCTCTTGACGTTCTTAAATACTTCAAACACTTTGCGCGCCAGTTTGTATTTGTATACTTCCAAAGAAGATGTCGATGCGCTCATCGAAGCTTGTAAAAAAGGCGGTGACTTTCTCGATGCCTACTTTAATTAATCCGCAGATGATGCGGCAGGTGATCATGGATCACTACGAGCACCCACGAAATAAACGGGTTCCTACCGATGACCGTTACTTGAAAATCCATATGGACTCAGCGTCGTGCATTGATGATATTTACGTGTATTTATTAGTCGAAAACGGCATTATCAAAGATTGCTGTTTTGATGGTGTCGCCTGTACCATCTCCACTGCCGCTACTTCTATAATGACTGAGCTTGTGATGGGAAAAACGTTGAAAGACGCCCTATATATCATCAAGCAATATACAGCGATGATTCATGAAGAAAAATATGACGACTCCGTCCTTGACGAGGCGATTGTTTTTATGAATACCGCTAAGCAAGCGGCTCGCATCAAATGCGCGACGATTGGCTGGGATGGTCTTGAAGAATTGATTCACGAATCTGAAGGCGGAAAACATGACCACCGGTAACACGGAAAAAGAAGAATACAAGTACGGCTTTAAGGATGAGGATGTCTCAATCCTTAAGACCCCAAAAGGCCTGAACGAGGAAGTCGTTCGGGAAATTTCGCGTCTCAAAAATGAACCCGAATGGATGCTTGAGTATCGCCTTAGATCCCTAAAAGCTTTTGAAGCCATGCCCTTGCCCAAATTTGGGCCGGATCTCACGTTTTTAGATTTCCCCTCCTACACCTATTTCACTCGGCCGAGCAAAGGCGAAGAAAAAAACTGGAAAGATGTTCCGGAAACCATTAAGAACACATTTAAGAAACTTGGGATTCCCGAAGCTGAACAAAAATTTTTATCTGGCGTTTCCACGCAATATGAATCGGAAGTCGTTTATCATAGCATGCTTAAAGAAGTTGAAGATAAAGGCGTTGTTTTCCTAAGCACCGATATGGCGCTTAAAACAGTTCCCGAATTATTCAAAAAATACTTTGGTACCCTCGTAAACTTCAATGACAATAAGTTTTCGGCACTTAATGGCGCAGTGTGGTCTGGTGGTTCATTCATTTATATTCCTAAAGGCGTTCATTTGGACAAACCGCTTCAATCTTACTTCCGTATTAATAATGAAAAAAGTGGTCAATTTGAGCGGACGCTAATCATCGTCGATGAAGGTGCGGACGTGCATTATGTCGAGGGTTGCACAGCCCCGATCTATTCCAAGGAATCCCTTCATGCTGCGGTTGTTGAAATCTTTGTTCTCAAGGGTGGAAAATGTCGCTATTCAACCATACAAAATTGGTCAAACAATATAGTCAATCTCGTAACTAAACGGGCGATTTGCTATGAAAATTCACAAATGGAATGGATTGATGGCAATATTGGGAGTCAGTTAAACATGAAGTATCCTGCGGTCATTCTTGCTGGCACTGGCGCTCGTGGCACATGCATCTCGATTGCGGTCGCTTCAAAAGGACAATATCAAGATGCTGGCGCCCGTATGATTCACTTGGCTCCTAACACGAGTTCGACTATCATATCCAAATCGATTGTACGTAATGGCGGTCACGCGAATTACCGTGGAACTGTCCGCCATGGTTCAAAGGCCATCAATTCACGAAGTCATGTCGAGTGCGACACATTGATTTTGGACGATATCTCCCAAAGCGACACAATCCCAACGAACGAGATTCGAAATAATGAGTCCTATATTGAGCATGAAGCGACGGTCAGCAAAATTAACGAAGAACAGTTGTTCTACTTGATGTCACGGGGTATTTCTGAAAAGGACGCTGTTCAAATGATCGTCATGGGATTCATCGAACCCTTTAGCCGTGAACTCCCAATGGAGTATGCAGTCGAGTTAAACCAATTAATCAAGATGGATATGGAAGGCAGTGTCGGATGATATGGACTACGAAGTTATTGTCGTAGGAGGCGGTCACGCCGGCATGGAAGCTAGCATGGCAGCAGCCCATATGGGCGCCACCACTCTTTTAATCACTTTGAACATTAAAATGATGGCAAATATGCCCTGCAATCCTTCAATTGGCGGATCTGCAAAGGGCATTGTCGTTCGGGAAATCGATGCCTTAGGCGGCATGATGGGCATTGGCGCTGACCACGAGTATTTACAAATGAAAATGCTTAACACCGGGAAAGGCCCAGGGGTTCAATGTTTGCGAGCGCAAGCAGATAAGAAAACATATCCTGCCTACATGCAATCATTAGCATTAAATACTATGAATCTCACTGTCATTGAAGGCATGGTTGTCTCACTTTTACATGACGAAAAATCTGTCTTTGGTGTCAAGATGGCTGATGGAAAAGAATATCATGCAAAAGCCGTCATCTTGACCACCGGGACCTATATGGAATCGAAAGTTTTGGTTGGCCATACTTCTAAAAGCGCTGGGCCCGATGGCGAAAATCCATCACTCGGTTTATCCCCCTATTTATCGACGATGGGTATTAAATTGTTCCGCCTAAAAACCGGAACGCCTCAGCGTATCAAAAGAGACTCAATTGATTTTTCGCAGACGACTCCCCAGTATGGGACTCCTGGAGAATTGGCTTTTTCTTATACAACAAAAACCTTTGTCCCGATAGAAAAACAGGAGCCGTGTTATTTAATATATACCAAACCACTTACGCATCATATCGTTCGCGAAAACCTTTGCAAATCGGCCATGTATGGTGGATGTGTGACAGGAGTTGGACCGCGGTATTGTCCGAGTATTGAAGACAAAATAGTCCGGTTTGCCGATAAAGAACGGCATCAGCTTTTTCTTGAGCCGGAATCACGTGTTACTGACTCCATCTATTTACAGGGCTTCTCAACTTCAATGCCAACGGATGTTCAAGATGAA
>JAPLKQ010000051.1:0-1822 GCA_026387995.1 Bacillota bacterium | reverse complement strand
TTCTAAAATATGCCTATGCAATTGAATATGATGCCGTTGTTCCTACCCAATTTGATTCAACCCTTCAAGTTAAAGCGTGGCCTGGACTTTATTGTGCTGGGCAGATTGTTGGCACATCGGGATACGAAGAAGCAGCAGGACTTGGTTTAATGGCAGGAATCAACGCTGTTTTAAAGATCAGAGACCAAAGACCATTAATTTTGAGACGTGATGAAGCCTATATCGGCGTTATGATCGACGATTTAGTAACAAAAGGCACTAAGGAGCCTTATCGTTTAATGTCTTCCCGCGCCGAGTACCGTCTTTTAATGCGCCATGATAACGCGGATCTTAGATTGACTGAGAAAGGTTATCACGCCGGATTGATAAGTCCTTCCCGTTATGAACAGTTTGTTTCGAAAATAGCCAATTTGGATAAAGCTATGAAGCTTCTAGAAACGAGTCATCTTGGAAACAAGCCAGAACTTATTTCCTATTTGAATTCACTTGGTTTCGACGATTTAAAAGGCGGAATATCGGGAATCGAATTACTACGTCGCCAAGAAGTAAAATATGATGAAGTTCGCAAGTTCATTCCATCACTTCAAAATATCGATTTAGATAAGACGGCCATTGAGCAACTCGAAATCATGATCAAATTTGAAGGGTATATCGCTAAACAAAAAAAAGAGGCTTTGAGTATGGCAAAACTCGAAGATTTTGTAATTCCGCAAGGTTTAAATTATAAGAAAATGGATGGCCTTGCGTTAGAGGCTCGCCAGAAACTCAATACAATCCAGCCGCTTACAGTTGGACAAGCGAGCAGAATATCAGGAGTTAACCCTAGCGATATCTCGATTTTACTTTTATACTTACGTCGAGGTGTAAAAAATGACAGTTGATGAAATGAGCCTTCTACTTCAAAAATCAAATTTAAATTTGACTCTTACACAAAAAGAGCAATTTTCAAAATATATGAATTTACTCATTGAATGGAACGAGAAAATTAACTTAACTGCAATAAAAAATCCTGGCGAAATTGTCGAGAAGCATTTTTATGATTCCTTGCTGATCAATCAGGTTCAGTCATTGAATTCCCAAAAAGTTATCGATATTGGTTCAGGGGCAGGTTTGCCGGGGATTCCGTTAAAAATAGCTTTTCCAGAACTTGAGGTTACATTGTTAGAACCCACAAATAAAAAAGTAATGTTTTTAAATATCGTAATAAAGGAATTGGGCCTTTCTAAGATTATAGTAATTAATGATCGGGCTGAAAACATTTCGGCTCAACAGCGCGAAAACTATGATGTGGCAATCGCTCGCGCAGTCGCTCCGCTCAATGTGCTCAATGAATTGTGCTTGCCGTTTATAAAAGTGAATGGCATTTTTATCGCTTTGAAAGGTCCAATAGCTGATGAAGAGGTGTGCTTTGCAGCGAATTCGTTATTAAAACTTTCTTCACACATTGAAACTATTTATTCCACAAACTTAATAACTAACAATGATGTTAGAAAGATTATTGTCATTAAAAAAGATCACCCGATTTCATCAAAATACCCCAGAAAATTTGCTGAAATTAAAAAGAAACCTTTGTAGTCATCTTCTTTATTTTTTCTTATGTTATACTTTTAAAATGACAGGAGTGGTTACATGGCAAGAATAATAGCAATAGCCAATCAAAAAGGTGGAGTCGGAAAGACAACCACTGCCATTTCTTTGTCATCGTCACTCGCCCATTTTAATCGACGCGTGCTTCTCATTGATATGGATCCGCAGGGGAACTCGTCACGAGGTGTTGGCACCGATATTACTTTAATATCCAAAAGTGTTTACGATGTTCTCA
>JAPLKQ010000203.1 GCA_026387995.1 Bacillota bacterium | reverse complement strand
CCTATGGGCAATGGCCATCGGGATTTTTTGTAGTTCTTCGGCATCCACCAATTGATAATCTTTCAGTTCTCCGGAAATCACGTGTGCATGATAGACAGACATATGCCAAGTTAGGTGAGTAAATACATGTTTATAGTCTTTCGGTTTTCCGTCCACTTTGATATGAACGCCTAAACTTTTAAAATACTCGATAACATGTTCGATATCTTCGAGTTCAAACTGGGGATATAAGTACATTCCCTTAAGTAGGTTCTCTTCTTTTTTGCGGACATAATAACGATCATCGTTTTTTAAGATCAAAGTGATGAAATGGATTTCTTTTTTGGCCTTCGATTTTGACATCTCGGGGAAGTTCTCAATTTGGTGATTCTTGTAAGCAAAACAAGTTGCGTGAAGCGGGCAACTCTCGCACAGCGGGTTTTGGACTTTGCACACCATTGCGCCCAGTTCCATCATTGCCTGAGTGTAGACTTCTGGGGTGGCCTTTTCTAAGTAAGATTGATTGATTGCATCTAGTTTTTTACGGTTCTTATCTTCTTTCATATCGCCGTGAACGCCTAGATATCGGGAAAGTACGCGGATGACATTGCCGTCGAGCGCGCTATAAGACTGATTGAAAGCAATCGACATGATTGCTCCGGCAGTATATTTACCAATGCCGGGAAGTTTCAGGACTTCTTCATATGTGTTTGGAAAGACGCCATCGTACAATTCGACGATTTGACGCGCCGCTAAGAGCATGTTGGCAAATCGCCGGTAATAGCCGATACCTTCGACCATTTTATGAAGTTCGTCATCCGAGGCTTTCGCCAAAGCCTTAATCGTGGGATATTTCTCTAAAAAGCGCTTATAGAAAGGTAAGGCTGTATCAACCTGGGTTTGTTGTAGCATAATCTCGCTCACCCAGATGCGATAAGGATTTTTAGTCGCGCGAAAAGGAAGAATCCTTTGATTGACGAGATACCATGATTCAAGCTTCTTAATATCCATCGGGTTATCTTGTCTGAAGGTAGGAATCATGAATCACTTTCATGACTTCTTTTAGGTTCGCGTCGTTTTTGATAATCATCTGGTAGTCCAAAGAAGTCCCGAAATCATTGGGATGCACGATACCAAGAGAACTAAACCGTGGTTGTTTGGTTTCCACGAATAAGCCATCTTCCTTGAGTCGAAGCGAGACAAAATCATATTTCTTTTTATAGGAGACGTAGCCCTTAAAAACGACATTTTCCTCAATGCCGGTGATATATTTTGCCAATATCCGATTCCGTATTTCCCAAAACAAAAATTTATAGAGATTACCGGGAGCGTTATCGACATATTCTTCGATGGTTACTGGATTGTTTTCCATATTCGATTACCGGCACATCTTGAAAATGTTCTCGATGTCTTCTTTCTTTAGAGGTTTAAATCCTTTGATGGTTTTCCCACGGCAAGCTTTCGCCGCCATGAGTTCAAATTTAGATTCGTCGATGCCGATTTCTTTAAAAGTCCCCTTGAGTCCTAATGTTTTGAAGAAGAACTCGGATAAGAGCGCAATGGCTTTTTTTGCTACAACCATCGGCGGCAGACTCTTGTCAATATCAAAGACATTGACGCCGAATTGGTAGAACTTCGAAACCGTGCGTTCATCAAGACAATATTCCATCCAACGAGGCGTCAGGATGGCAAGCCCTAAACCATGCGTAATATCGTAATAAGCGGAGAGTTCATGTTCGATGGAGTGACAGCTCCAAGGTTGATCTTTGCCGCCATCGATGAGGCCGTTGATCGCCCAGGAAGACGCCCACATCAAATTGGCGCGGGCTTCATAGTTATTTGGTTCTTTAATCGCGATGGGAGCGAATTTTATGACCGTTTTAATCAAGCTTTCGCTGATGCAGTCGAGCATATAGAGGTCTGGTTCCATATTGAAGTAGACTTCAAAAATGTGCGACAAGATATCCGCAGAACCACAGGCGGTCTGATAAGCGCTGACGGTATAGGTGTTCACTGGATTTAAGAAGGAAACCTTCGGAAGCATCGATGGATGCCCATTGCCGATTTTATCGTTGGTTTGCAGGTTAGTGATAACGCCGCCGGCGTCCATTTCGGAACCGGTCGCGGCGAGGGTTAAAATCGTGATGATCGGCAAGCAATTCGTGATTGGCGCCTTGCGCGTGACGATATCCCAGATATCACCGTTATAAAACGTCCCGGCGCCGATGAATTTGGTCGCGTCGATGACGGAACCTCCACCCACGGCTAATAAGACTTCGATTTTCTTTTCTTTACAGAGTTTTATCGCAGCGTTCACCGTTGTATGGCGGGGATTGGGTTCAATGCCGCCAAATTCAAAAAGCTCAATGCCTTGATCTTTCAAAACTTTATGTACCTCATCGTAGAGGCCGCTCTTTTTTATTGAGCCGCCGCCATAAGTGAGTAAAACGCGTTTGCCGTATTTTTTGATTTCGGATGCTAGGTTTTCGAGTTGCCCTTCACCAAAATATATCTTGGTCGGGACTTCATAAATAAAAGTTGAGTTCATTGGGTTATACTCCTTTTCCGTAGTCATAAGCTTGTTTCATCGCCAGATTGGCTTTGACGTCGCCTTTTTTCCAAACGCCAAGGCCATAAACAATGCCTTTTTCCACGGCGCCATCAAGACATTCGGTGAATCCACGGAAACATTCCACCGTTCTTTCAAAATGGGCTTTCTCAGAATCCCAAGCCGTTACGATAAAATAGAATTCCTTGTTGCTGATATTCATGTATTGTGGAACCGTTCGTTCGATGCATGTTTTCATCTGTGCGTCGATGCTATAGAAATAAATCGGGGTGGCCATAACGATAACGTCCGCAGCAAGCATTTTATCGAGAATTTCTTTCATGTCGTCTTTTTGAACGCAGACACCTGTCTTACGGCAACCGTCGCATGCTAAACAATAATTGATTTTTTTGTCGCCGAGAAAAACCTTTTCGACGCTATTTCCAGATTCAGTGGCGCCACGGGCGAATTCGTCGCACAAAAGATCAGAATTACCTTTTCTTCTAGGGCTGCCCGATAGAATCAATACCTTTTTACTCATAACGCTTCCTCCATTACAAAAACATATACCTCAGTATATTTTACCCCATTCGCAAGACTTGATTAGATTATTCCAAGCGGAATCAAGATAATGAGCAAAAGAGCGACAACACCCCAGGTGACACCCAAGAAAATCTTTTGGGTTTTAGGCTTTGCGTCATGCATTAAGAAGGCAGCTAAGAAGAATGGGATGTAAGTAGTAACGAAGACTGGGATGGCGCCCCACCAGTTATAGGTCCAAATAAATGCCGGGGTTCCGGCAAGGAAGATTTCAAATAAGGCAAAGAACGCGGCATTACCAATTGCGAATACGACGCGGTTGTTCATACCCAAGATTTTCATTTTAGGATCCGCAGGTAAAAGTTTTGACATCGCCAGGCCGGCAATCGAGAACATCATCGAAAGTTCCCACGAGACGCCAATCAGTAAGATAAAGGACGTGCTGCTTGGGGATACGGTCCATAAGGCATAACCCGAAGCCGATTTAATAATCGCGTTAGCAATTTCGTAAAGCCAATGAACACCATATAAAGATAAGGAAGCAACGATACCTTTATAGTTCTTATTCTTCAGTTCAGAAGCGTAAATGTAGATGATAACCGCAAAGATAAGAATGAATGTCCAATTGAAATTGGTGGTTGAACGGACGGCGTTATTTGCCAAATCGGCCGCCGCTTGATTCGCGGACGTTCCCCAAAAAACGAAGAAGGAACTGCCTTGGCCCAGTAGGGATAAAACATAGATCACGAGACAGATGCCGCCAATCAAACAAACGATAGGCAACACTTTAAAAAGAACGCTCTTGAAATCAGCTTTTTTCTTAACGATGTTTTCCATTTTTTTGATCCTTTTTTTCCATTATATCACCGGCGACCATTTTTAAGGCATAACCGGAAAGGCGATAAATCGTCCACTCATCTAAAGGCTTGGCTCCAAGCGATTTATAAAAAACGATGCTTGGTTCATTCCAGTCAAGACACGACCATTCGAACCTTCCACAGTCGCGTTCAACAGCAATTTTTGCCAGTTCTTTAAAAAACTGTTTTCCATAACCATAATGGCGAAATTCTTCTTTAATGAATAAGTCTTCTAGATATAATCCAGACTTCCCGACGAATGTAGAAAAGTTATGGAAAAAGAGGGCAAAACCAATCGGCTTGCCCTCGACTTCACCAATAAGAACTTCGGCTTTTTTCTCTACAAAAACCCAGTGCTTTAAAGTTTCTTCAGTAGCAACGACATCGCTGGACATCCGTTCATAGGAGGCCAGTTCCTTAATAAACGACAAGATGAGAGACGTATCTTTTTCAACAGCAAATCGGATCGTCATCTTTGCCATAAGGATTAGAGAACGTCCATGTCCATAAGCTTAATGAATTTAGGACCCGTATATGTTGGCGTTACGAATTCTTCCTGACTGACTTTGATGCTTTCCAAAGTTTTGAATAAATTACCGCTGAAAGAGAATCCGGAAACCGGAATCTTTTTAGTGCCGTCAAAGAAATAAGCTAAACGGACTTCGCCACCGATGTAGCTACTGTATGTATCAATCTGAATTCCCGACAATGAGATGATCTCAAGGTGCGGCCCTTTGAAAAGTTCTTCGGCTGGAGTATTTCCAAGAGCGACTTTCAAACCCGCAAGGTTGCCGGTGGGCTTTACGCCTAAGTATTGGGCGAAGCGGTTATTACCATAATTGGAATGGACAGCGCCATCTTTAATGACTGTAACTGGGGTCAGGATCACGCCATCGCCATCGAATTTATCGGCGGCATAACGACGGTCAAGACCAATGGTCAGCTTTTCTCCTGTGCTCACTTTTTGCAGCACATCCCCAATCTTTTTATCAGTAGCGCCATTATAGACACCCGCATATGACAGGTCGCGGATGAGATCTTGGCAGAGCGAAATGACTTCTTCGTCTTTGATGACCACGTCATACATTCCTTTGTTCGGAAGTTTGGTCGCGTTGAAGCGAGCTTCGACTTCTTCTAAGGCGTGGACGGCGTCAGCATGAACAGTCTTCAAATCGATTTTCCGATAGCGGAAATATTTATAGAGTTCGACTTTTTGGTTGGTAGGGTCTGAAGGTTTGTGACCATCAAATGAAGGGATGGCTTCCACTTCAAGAACAGCGTTGTTCTTCGTGTAATCAACGCCCTTGGAATTCAGGAGATGAACCTTTGTGGAAATAAGGAAAAGTTCTAGCGCGTTGAATTTCTTTTTGGGCGAGACGACGCTTTCGAAAGTTTCCGCGACTTCATCAAGCGTCTTTAATGGGTTCTCAGTAATTTCGGGAGTGTGGAAAACATGATGCTTTCCGTCTCCGGTCGGGATCGTATAGGCTTTGTTGTTAACGAAGGAGGCACTATAAAGCGCTTCTTCGATTTTCTTTTCGAGGGCTTTCTTGCTAAGGACATAAGGAACGATGAAGGTCGAAGAACCCAAGAGTTCTTTTCCGTCTTTCGTCATTTTCTTAAAAATCGTCACCGCATAAGAAATAACCTTCGTATGGCGGGCGGTTTCCCTTTTGCCTAAAACGAAATAGAGTTCATGCCGGTCATCTTCGGTGACCGTGATTTGGTAGTCGTCGATGCCTTGAACGCTTTGGAGCGCGGCAATAATTCTTTTAATCATCCGATTTTTACCTCTGCTTTCAGGCTTGGTCCACCATCGCTGACGCGGACCCATTCTTTATAACCTTTGCCACAATGGCCGGAACCACTCAAAGTGAAGTCTCCAGAAATCATCGTGATCGACTTGAGCAAATCAAGGACGAAGCCGCTCATGACGACCGGTGAAATCATTTTGCCGGTAAACTTGCCGTTTTTGATTTCCTTGCCATAGAGGGCGGCGCATTGGATGCCCCAGTTCTTCGGGTCTTCCATGCCGTTATTGGTTTTGGCAATATAGTAGCCGTATTCGACGCTCTTAATCATTTCATCAAGCGTGGACTTTCCGGCTTCGAAATAGGTATTAGTCATCCGCGTATAGGTCTTGTGGCTAAATTCTTGCCGACGGCCGTTCCCGGTGGGTTTTACGCCCAGTTGGAGGGCGCTTGTCCGGTCGATGATGCCAGCTTTTAAAATGCCGTGATCAATAATCAGCGTATCCTGTGCAGAAACTCCGTCATCGTCAAAGAAATAACTAGCAACACTATTAGCGGCCGCCGCGCCATCATGCATGCTGATGAGCGGAGAGGCGACTTGCTTATTCATATACTCGGGTGCTAAAGCGCGATCTTTGACGAACTGGTCCATTTCGACGCCATGGCCAAAAGCTTCATGAACGATAAGACCGGTGATAGAAGGATCGGTGATAATCGTGTATTTTCCTGGTTTTGGCAGTTCTGCTTTTAATAGTTCAATCGCTAAGCGATAGGTGGCTTTGACAATCCTCGGCAAGCCTTTGATGACGCCCGCCAATGAGTTTTCATCTAAACCGTCATAGGCATAACGGGTAACCGCGCCTTCGCGGACGATGATGTAGACGCCGCTCGCAGAATAATTATAGTGTTGCTTTAAATGTCTCTTGGCCGAGATGAAGAGTTTGGAAATCTCTTGGATCGTGACCATGACATTGGCGTTCGCCACACTCTTTTCGAGCATCGTCTTTTTGACTAAGTCAGTCAAAATCCCCACGATTTTCTCGGTGGAATAGACTTGCCCACGGTTTTTCCGTAAGTAGGATTGAGTCAGTGGTTCTTCTGCGGGAAGGCCCATCTTCACTTGCTTGCCTTTATACAGATGTGCGACAAGTTCGGCAATGGCCGTTTCGATTTCTCCGATTTTGGCGGAGGAAATTTCATTGGTCGCATATTCGAAACTCACGCCTTTGTGATAGATGCGGAAAACGAACCCGGATTCCATTTCCTGGTTGTCCCCAACGGATGTGGAACTTCGGTTGGCGGCGTATGTCTTGCCGTGAACGTCAGTCCCTAGGACGCTTGCGTATTCATATTTGGCATTAAGCCGCTCGATCAATGTCTGGAGCAGCGGTTCTTTCTTGGCCAAGTATGATGAGAATTTATTTTTCATAGCATTACCTCTAAATAGAATTGTATCGCGTTAGGTCAATAATATGTAGCAATTATGCGTTACAAAATAGCGTTTTCAGTTTCTTTTTTGACATCTTTGATTCACATTGGCTCCAAAGCCTGGTTTTTTGCTCAAGTGAGAATTACTGGCTGATGACTTCATCCACCGCAATATCCTGAGCATTAATCGGTATCTCTTTTTCGTAAATCTGTTCTTTGAAGCAAACGCCGATGGTGTGGGCCTTATTACCGATGAGATATCGGTCATAAAAGCCTTTTCCGTATCCAATCCGATATTTCTTTTTATCGAAGCAGATTCCGGGGACAATAATTAAGTCAATTTCGTTTTTGTGAACCAAATGTTCGGGAGAAGGAACCGGTTCTTTGATGTTCAACGGACCGCGGGTAGTCAGTTCGCTGACCGCACCGACTTTATAAAAGGCTAAATCGTTATTTTCCACTTTTGGAAACGCTACGACTTTATGGTTTAGATACGCTTGGCGGATCAGCACGCTCGTATCCACCTCAAAAGGTAATGCGGCGTAGACAGTAATGACTTTCGCGGTTTTATAATGAGGAGACGCGATTATTTTCTCCATGATGGTTTTTGATTTTTCTTTTTTGTCCGTGATTTCAAGGCGCTCCGCCTTAAATAACTCTCTTAGTTCATTT
>JAPLKQ010000123.1 GCA_026387995.1 Bacillota bacterium | reverse complement strand
TTGGTCTTCGAAAACGACTTCGTTCAAATAGTCGACCATCTGCAGGTACGCTCCGCTCGGCGCGGCCCACATCTCGATCCCGCCATAAACGATGCCGGGTAAACTGATAGTCGCCGGTTGGACGTGGCCATTGTCGCCCCAGTCAGTTACGAGGACGCCTAAGCCTTGATAACGGGCTGCGGCGTGCGCCGCCTGATGGATGGTTTCTAACATATCTTGAGTTCTTCCGGTAATGGAGTTCCACGAGCAGGTCCCGGGGGCCAACATGAAACGGACGCCTTGCTTCGCTAAAGCTTCGGCGTGGTCCATGAACGGATAGTCCATGTCATAGCCCCAGTCGATAAAGATGGTGTCTTTCGGTAATTGGCTGATCGCTTCAGGATGGTGTAAGAGGAAATCGCCCCAAATCATCGGGGTTTTATGATAGGACTTCACGTGGTCATAAAGTTGATGGAAATAGTCGAGGAAGACTTGTGCTCCGCCGATTTCGGCCACCTTTTGGGCGGTCTTTCCGCTGCCCAATTCATACGGTTCATCCATATTTAAATTAAAGTAATCGGAACTGCTGATTTTTAAGACGTCGGCGGTATAGGTTTTGACTAGTTCCACGCTCTTGGGATCTAAGGGATTAATCGTGCTCGCGGGACGCATCATGCCCCACATCATCATGCCTTCAGGAGAGTTGGCTAGATTATGAAATGCGGGTTTGGCCAGCCACGCGGTCATATGACCGAAAGTGTTATGGGAAGGGACGCAGTCAATGCCCCGTTGGGCACAGTATTTTTCAATCTCCAAATATTCTTCGGGGCGTAAAGGCGTCGCGCCGGTTCCGTATAAGGATGCGAAGGAGGGATAGAAGAAAGAAAAACCTTCGACGTAAAGTTCGAGGTGATTGTATTTAAGCGCGCTCAGTAAATCAATGAGGCGGAGTAAGTCGGCCTTAAGAGGAATCTTGTCGCGGCTGATGTCTAGCATATAGCCACGGATGGCAAGCGACGGCGCGTCTTCGATTTCAATGCAAGCAAGGGCCGTGGAGCCACATTGAGCGATGATCTGGCTGAGTGTGGTCACTGCCCAAAACGCGGCTTGGTCCGTGCTGCACGCTATCAAAATACCCTTCGGCGTAATCTCGAGACGGTACGCTTCTCCATTTTTCATGAGGGCGACCTTAATAAGTATGTCCGGAGCGGTCTCGTCTGTCTCGATCTCATTCATCCGTTTGAGCGCAGCGCGGGCGATTTTATAGTGACAGGGAAGATGGACACGCCACTGCGCGGGTAACGCAAAACTGCCGTCATTCATTTTTAGCGAACGGACTTGGGGTGTTAGTTTAATCATAAATAGGCTCCTTATTTAAGTAAGTCGTCAATCGTCTTTTGCATGAAAGGAAGTTTCGATTCCATCGACTTCATCAGTTGAAATTGGTTTTCCGCCCGAACGAGATTATGTTCAGGATAATCGATTTTAAAATAGATATCTTCTAGGAGATAATCCGTTAAGAAACGAACCGCCACTTCATAGGTGAGAAGTATCGGGGAAAACGCTAAAAGTTCAATTTCTTTAGGTTTTAATTCTTGCTTCATCACGGAGAGATAACCACGGGTCAACGCTTTAAACTTCCGGAGATCGAATTTGACAGAATCTAAGTCCGTTTCGTCTTCGGCGCTCGTCGTACAGGCCGAACGGACGGCATCGCCGAAATCGTAAAGCGCGCTGCCGGGCATGACGGTATCGAGGTCCACCAGACAAATCGCGTCGGATGAATTGGCTTTAAAAAGAATGTTATTAAACTTTGTGTCATTGTGGGTCACCCGGATCGGCACTTCGCCGCGAGCGATCGCTTCCGTGACTTTGGATGCATAGGGCTGGCGTTCAAGGGCTAAAGTAATGATGCCGCGGGCTTTTTCAAACCGTTGTGGCTGCGCAGTCGCAATCGCTTTGATCAAAGCCTCGACGCGATTCGGAGTGTCGTGAAATAACGGGATTGTTTCCGAAAGTTGAGTGGCATCAAAATCCGCGAGCATATGTTGGAATTCGCCGATGGCTCTTCCCGCCGCTTCTAAATGTTTGAGTCTTGGGGCGGCAGTATACGTCACGGAATCCGGTATAAACTCATACATACGGAAATAACCGAGTTTGCCTTGGTAATAAGCGTGCTTGGTTTTGGTATGAACGAGCTTTAGGAACTGGGCGTTCTCGGGGAGATGGTGCGCGTTAAAATAAGCATTGATATGGGCAATGACTTTATCGATGTTCGACATTAAAACCGGAACGTCTTTAAAAACTTTGTCGTTAATCCGTTGCAGCATGAACGCTTGGGAACCCGAACGTAACTTCACCAAATAGGTATCGTTGATATGGCCTTCGCCATAAGGTTCGATGCTTTGGATGAGGCCCGGAAGGGCAAATTGTTGAGCGATGTAAGTGATTGTTTCCATTACTGATATCTTAGCATCACGAGGACATCCTTTCACGCATAACTAAAAAAAGCATCCGCTTCTGCGAACGCCATTTTTGACCTTCAAATAAGGACTTTATTGGATATGGTTTTGTTTCTTTTCGTCTTCAGTCAGCACATAGGTAAGGTCATAGCCATAAGACTCTTTTTCAAATTGTTCTTTAGTGATTTTGAGTAACTTGAGGAATCCTTCTAAATTCACGATTTGGGCTTGCTTGCCTTCATCGATGGCTTTGACCACCGCTTCGACGCGGCTGTCGACCGTGTTTTCCACTTGGACAAAGAGCGTGCATTTCCGGGAATCCGGACTATAGATGCCACCGCCGTTAATGAGCTTTTGGATGAGATACGCTGATTTGTAATACTGGAAGAACTCGAACTCTTTGGTAAAGGTGATGGTCTTACCGGTAATCTCCGGGATTTTGACGGAGCCTTTTTGGGGCGCGCCGACGTCCATCAAACGATAGAGCATTTTAAATTTTAGGCCCTTGGTATGCGTCTTTTTCGGGTCGTTCAGTTCTTTGACGAAACTCTTTAAATAGGCATCAACATCGTTTTTGCTATGGGGGACTAAACTAATCAGTTCCAATAAGGTGATGCCGAGGTTCTCGCACATCTTTTTCGCCACCAGCATCGTCATTTCGGCATCGTCATCGCTCTTGTGCTGATCCATGAAGCCAAGGTCATAAATGCCTAATTTGACTAAGGACTTAGAAAGGCCATCCTTATGGGCGTGAATGTCGTTATACGATTTAAAAAGCGTTTGGGCATCGTAATAGGTAAAGGAAAAGTTCTTTAGTTTATACCGGGTGCATTCGTCGCATAAGAACTTAATGTCATTCTCGACGGCGTAGCCCACCACTAAGGTATCTTTCGCTTCGAGTAAGGCTTTTAAGTCTTTATACCAAAACGGAAACTTCTCCGCGCTGGTAAATTTCTCGACAGGATAGCGGACCATGTTGTGGTTTAGTAAGTACCAGTCGAATTTCGCTGCCGGATTCATGATGATGTCTTTCTTCTCTAGGACTTTAAATTTGTCATCGGTCAAGACATAGCCAAAAGAGCTGATCTTGCCGGCGTTATCGAAACAGTTGGCGCATTCAATGTCGAAAAATAGGTATTGCACGTTAAATTCCGCCTTCTAAGTCCTCTAGTGAGGTTACTTATTGATTAATGAGGGAGTTATGGTGGGCATTAAAATCATTTGAATCAGTGTTTGTTTTCTTTTTTTAAATATTTAGCATCCCTAAATGTTCCGATTTTCACGATTTTTTCTTCTTTTAATAGTGCCGCAAGCGTTTTTTGGATCGTCTCAATGCTAATGTCGGGAAACAGTGCGTGAATTTGTTCTTTAGAAATAGGGGAAATGCTTTGATAAATGGTCTCTTCCACGCGCCGTTTCTTATTCAGTTTTTTGCCTTTCATTACGGAAAAACGACGATCCAGTTCTTCGTAGCACGACAATAGCGTCGTTAAAAAATATTCAATGAACGGGTAATAGTCGTTTTTTCCGCTCAGCCAATTCAAAGAGGAAACCCGCAAGGATTCATAGTATTCTCCTTTGTGCAGATTAATTTGCTGTTCAAAAGAGATATATTTGCCAATCCCATAATGACTTTGATAAAGCAAGAACAGGGAGAGAAGCCTCGACATCCTTCCGTTGCCGTCTATGAAAGGATGAATACAGAGAAAATCCAAAATGACGCTTGGTATCAAAAGAAGGCGGTTGATTTCGCTATCTTGACTGCCCTCAAGATAGGCAAGGACGAGCTGCTCCATTCCTTTTGGGGTTTCCCGGGCGCTTAAAGGCTGAAAACGAATACTCCTTTCGCCTTGAGCGTTCACTTGCATAATAACGTTGTCGGTCTCTTTATACTGCCCACGAAAGGGAAGCCCGGCGGGCGCAAGCATCATTCGGTGATAATCAAAAATGGTTGTCTCGCGAAATTGGTCGTCCATAGCATGGAGATGGATGCGATTTAAAACATCGCGATACCCCGCTATTTCTTTCTCGTCATGGTTGATGGGCTCAGTCTTTTGATGAACGATTTCTTCAATGCGTTTATCGGTGGAAACGATACCTTCGATCGCATTAGAGGCTTTAACCGATTGAACCCTGGCAATATCCTCGAGATTCATGAAGACATTGGGATACGCTTGGCGAAGCAAATCCCCGCCCGCATTGATTTTTTCAATCGCCAGCAAAATTCCCACAATTGAAGAAGGAATGTTTTCTTTTTTCAGAAATGAATAGTCGAAAGTTCGCATAGAAAATTCTCCCTGAGCTCGATAAGAGCGTTTTACTAGGTATATTTTATCATTTTATACCAAGTAAATATAGGCCTTTGTGCAATTTACTAAGTATTTTTTGAAATTTTATACGTAGTAAAAAAGATAAAGACCCTACGCATGTTGAGCATAAAAGATGATTGCCGTCATGATAATTTTTGTGTCTTACTTTTTGATTTTTTTAATTGCGTCCGGGATATGACGGATGATGTCACTCGCCATCATGCTGTCTTCGCCGAGTTCGTCACGGGCGAAGTTTCCCGCGGATTGATGGAGATAAACGGCCATGATGGAGGCCTCGAACGGGGCGTGCCCTTGCCCGAAAAGACTGGCAACCATGCCGGCGAGGACGTCACCGCTGCCGGCGGTCGCCATTCCGGGATTGCCTTGATCGGCGGTCAATTGGTTCACGGTGTTGGCGATTAAGGTCGTCGCGTCTTTTAAAACCACGGTAATGCCGAGGTTGGTTAGTTTAGCAATCTCTTCTTCGGGATGTTGGCTATCCAAAAGCATTTTAGCTTCGCCTGTATGGGGCGTGACAATCACGTTTTCAAAGGAGAGCCCAGAATGAAGTAGCCCATGGAAAATCGTTAAACCCGAGGCGTCGATGACTAAGGTCACTTTCTTTTCGAGCAATACTTTCAAGACTTTCTCGTTTAAAGGGTCGTCGGCTTTAAGGCCAGGGCCAAACAGGACGACGTTTTTCTTGGTTAAAACATCGAGGAGTCCCTCAATGGAATCGTAAGGCCGGACCATCACTTCGGGATTATGGTTTTGATAAAAGGGATAATCCGCTTTCTGGATGAGGACGGTGACTAAGCCGGAACCAGTACGGTAAGCGCTG
>JAPLKQ010000131.1 GCA_026387995.1 Bacillota bacterium | reverse complement strand
GGCGAGAAAGGCATTCTTGACATTGAATACGACTATGAGGCTATTAAAAAAGTAGTCACGCTCGATTACTTTAAAAATAACCGTGACTATTCCATGTGGCGTTATGCCCCGATTATGAGCATCATGCCCGACCACATTGACCGCATGCTAAGGATTGGATGGACACCATTAATAAAGTCCGCACGCCTACGTGAGGCGTTAGGTATCAAAGCACTGTATATCAAGGATGAAGGTTTGAATCCAAGCGGTTCCACGAAAGATCGTGCAAGCGGTGTGGCCGTCTTAAAAGCGATTGAAGCCGGCAATAATACCATCTCATGCAGTTCGACCGGAAACGCTGCTTCGAGTTGCGCATGTCAGGCGGCTCACATGGGACTGAACGCAGTCATCTTTGTGCCCAAAAGAGCGCCTATCGGAAAGCTGACTCAACTCTCAATTTACGGCGCCACAGTAATTTGTGTCGACGGCGATTACAAAGCGACTTATAATCTATCTCGGGACGCGATTGCCGCACATCATTGGTACAACCGGAATGCTGCGATTAATCCGCATCTTGTCGAAGGAAAGAAAACAGTCGCGCTTGAGATTGCTGAACAACTCGACTTTCACCCAACCGATTGGGTGGCTGTCTCTGTCGGTGACGGATGTACTGTCGCTGGCGTCTACAAAGGTTTCTACGATTTGCAGCAACTGGGGCTTATTTCCAAGATTCCGCGAATCCTCGGCGTTCAGAGTGAAGGATGCGATCCCTTCTATACCGCGTCCATCGAGAATCAGCCTTTAAAGGAAACCGATGAGAACACGATTGCCGATAGCATCGCCGTAGGTATCCCGCGAAACCCCATCAAGGCCATCAACGCTGTTAAACTCAGCAAGGGCGCTTGGATTGCGGTGAGCGATGACCATATCCTTAAAAGCATGGCGAAACTAGGCCGCACCGAAGGAATCTTCGGAGAACCCGCTGGCGTCGCTGCTTTAGCGGGTATCGAAAAAGCCATTGAAAAAGGAATCATCAAGCGAACGGAAACCGTGACATTCATTATGACCGGCAACGGATTAAAAGATCCCGCCAATGCCCAAAAGGCCATTAGCCCGCCGATCCTTCTCAAACCGGACCTGGCGCTGTTGAATCAATATTTAAAAGAAAAAGGAGTCAAATAACATGACTAAAGCAAAAGCAAAAGTACCCTTTGGACCGACCTACGAAGAAATGCTCCATCCAGAGCAAATCGATAAGGAGATCCGCACAAAAGCCCTTTCGGCGGCCAAAACCAACGAACTCGATCCGCTCAACCTCTTCAACATTACGTGGAAAGACGAGCACAGCAAAGTGCGGAAAATCGTCCTTCCCAAAGCACTCACCGGCGTTGATGCCAACATCATCGTCATGCTTGGCAAGTATTTCCCCTCTGGCTCGCATAAAGTCGGGCCGGCCTATTCGACTTTGATCGAAGGCTGCGTCGATGGCGAAATCATTCCTGGCAAACACACAATTTTAGGACCCTCGACCGGAAACTTCGGTATCGGCGTCTCCTATATTTGCAACTTGATGAAATACGATTCCATCGTCATCATGCCAGATAATATGAGCAAAGAACGTTATGACCGTATTAAACGCTATGGCGCCAAACTGGATTTGACCCCAGGAACGGAATCTGACGTCATCTTGACGCTAGAAAGAACCTTTGAACTTAAGAAAAATCCGCTCAACCGCGCATTAGCGCAATTTGAGTTGATGCCGAACTATCGTTTCCACCGTCACGTCACCGGAAATAGCGCCATTGAGGCCGTTGCCGGTATCGGAAACGG
>JAPLKQ010000021.1 GCA_026387995.1 Bacillota bacterium | reverse complement strand
CTTCGCCCGCCATCTCGAAGTTGAGGATGAAAAAGGCAATGCCGCCATGGGCAATGACCCCCTTGAGGTGTTTAATTTGGTGGACAGAAATGTTTCCGAGCGGGAAAGAGGTTTTTGATTTGGAACTTTTGGCCTCGAAATCAAGATATCGTCCTTTATAGACGCCGTTATAGTCGGTGGTGGACTGATGTTCAAAATAAGCGTCGGTGATCCGCGCGCCTTTGGAATAATCCACTTTGACGATATTGATCGGCGTGGGGCGTTTCGTGATTAAGGCGATGTTTTGATTGTTGTAGTAAAGGTTGGAAATATTGATTTCGTCTTCGAAGCCCATGCCGCGGTTTGCGGCCGTCGTCACGGTCGTTAGCTTCTTTTCTTTTTTAATCGTTAGGTCAGAAGTTCCGTTGGGATAACGAATCATGGTTGATCCTCATTTCACGAATTCTTTGACGTCTTTTCTAAAATCGGTAGGTTTGACCGGTTCCCCATCCACGAGTTTCGTGATGGCATTAAGCACCGGCTTCGGTAAGTGGCGCATATTCTTGAGAACTTTCAGATATTCTTCGAATAATATTTCATTCTTGTCCAGGATGGCTTGATAGAGCAGCGCGAGGTTTTTGGCATCCCAGAGCGGATCGTGGGGGACCCCTTCAGGCGTCACTTTGAATACTTTAAGATAATTCATGAGCGAAAGCGGATTGTTATTCGGGTCTTTCACGAATTGGGCGACAGTTGCCGAAAGGTCGATGTTGTTGCGGCAGATGAGGTTTGCGGGGTCGGCGTCCGCGTCGGGGCTGTGGACAAGGGATTGCATGATAATCCGGAGGTCGTGGCTGCCGAAGGTGATAAAAGCGCTCCGCGAGAAGGTCAATCCACAGTATTTTTTGAACTTAATGAGCGCCTCTTTATAAGAAACGCCTTGTTTATCAAGCTGTTCTTTGGTAATGCCGGTAAGCCCGATGACGAAATTACCGATTTTGCCTTCTGGCTTGACGAAAATTTTGATGCCATCGTGCATTTTCCGGATGTTTCCGGTATGGCCGATATCGACTTTTATCGCCCCCAGAGCAATCATCTCATGGGTAAATTGCGTGCCTTCTAAGTCTAAAAATACGAGGTGTCTTCTTTTTCCGATTTGTTTTAATAATGCCTTCATGTAAAAGCCTCGGGATTAGTATATCATCAATGATTATTCTATCAAAGATTAAGCGCATACGAAATAATCGAATTTGACCGCAAAAACATCGCTCATGCAATTGCGTTATTATATAAAAAAACATATAATAATCAACTAGAGGGATTACCCGATGGACTTTAAGTTAGATTTATCAGCCGAGAAGATTTTAAGAAAGAAATTTTCACCCAGCACCAAAGGCTATGGCGCTTTAGAAGTTGACCAGTTCCTTGACCGCGTAATCGAAGATTACCGGTACATCGAACTCTTCAGCAAGAGCGAATTGCCAGGCATTGAAGACCTGAAAACCCAGAACAAGGCGTATAAGGACCGTATCTCCGAATTGGAAATACAAAATGCGCTGCTGCAGGAAAAATTCAAAAATCTCGACGACGACACCAACATCAGTCTATCGAATATTGACCTCTTAAAACGGATCAAAGCTTTGGAATCGGCTTTGTACCGTCTGGGCAAAGATCCCAACAAAATCGAATAACAGTCGACCCGGATAATTGCTGGCGCGCAAGCGTTAGAGGAAAGTCCATGCTCGCACGGGCTGTGATGCCCGTAGTGATTGCGCTAGCGGAAAAAATAACGCTAGGTATGCGGGAGCGCATAACGGCAGGGTAAGTCCTAAGTCCTCACGGATATGGCGGAGCCCTTGAAAGTGCCACAGTGACGAAGCTTATGGGAAACCATAAGGTGGAACGCGGTAAACCCCACAAGCGAGAAACCCAAATTTGGTAGGGGAAGTCTAGAGAAACAATTAAGAATTTCTCAAGGCATGCGAAAGCATAGATAAATTATTATCCTTGACAGAACATGGCTTACAGGGTCGATACTCATTTCAGGAGTTCATTATGAATTTACCCAATAAAATCACGATAGCGAGAATGGCGATGGTGGTCGTGCTGATCGTCCTTTTTTTCTTTCCGTACGAAGCCGACATTCACGATTTCCGTCGGTGTCGCTAACCAAGGCATCAATATCATTTATTTAATTGGGTTCATTCTTTTCTTGATTGCCAGTTTATCTGATTTTCTCGATGGCTACTTGGCGCGTAAATGGCATCAAGTCACCAGCTTCGGGAAGTTCATGGATCCGATTGCCGATAAGCTTTTAGTCGATGCTTGCTTGATTTTCCTGATGACCTCGCCGCTATGGGCGATGGAACAAGTGACTGTCGTTCCGGTGCTTGTCGTCATTCTCTTGATCGGCCGGGATTTAATCGTTGACGCCTTGCGTTTGGTCGCCGTCGAAAAAGGAACGGTCATCGCCGCCAACATCTTTGGCAAAATCAAAACAGTCGCCGAAATGGTGGCCATTGGTTGCGTGTTCTTAAATGACTGGCCCTTCAGTTATCTCGGATTGCCGGTTCAATATTCCGTCTCCGTGATCCTGTGCTATGTGGCGGCAGCCATATCGCTATTGTCGGGCGTTATTTATTTAGTCCAAAACGTCAAAGTATTGAAAGGAAATTAGTATGCTTCCGAAGGAATACCTTGAAAAATTGAAAGCCAAAGGGCTAACCTTGGGTTCGGTCGAAAGTCTCACCGGCGGTTTATTTTCCGCGACGGTGACCGGCATTCCCGGCGCCAGCAAAGTCTATCGGGGCACGATCGTGGCCTACAGCGAGGATGAAAAAACCAAACTGCTCGGTATCAAATATGGTTTAATCGCCAAACATGGCGTTGTCAGTGCCGCGGTGGCGTTAGCGATGGCGACCGCTGGCCTCAAAATCCTCAATGTCGCTGTCTGTGTCTCTTTTACCGGTAATGCCGGACCCGATGCGCTCGACGGATTACCCGTCGGCACCGTCTATCTCGGTATCGCCACCTCTAAAGAAACGAAAGTCATTTCTCTGCAGTTAAAAGGCACGCGTAACGCCATCCGTAAGCAGTGCGTTCAGATTGCCCTTGACGAAAGCATTAAACTTGCCGAAGTTTTGTAAGCGTCCCAGGTCAATATTTCAAATTGAAAGTCTATTATTGAAAGTGAGAGGTAAATTCACATGGCAACAGATTCCAACAAACAAAAAGACGTAGCCGATTCCAACAACAAGCAAAAAGAAGCGGCGCTCGAAGAAGCGCTCAAAAACATTGAAAAAACATACGGCAAAGGCTCGGTCATGAAATTAGGCGACCGTCCCCACGTCGATGTCGACGCGATCCCAACCGGGTCGATTTTACTCGACCAGGCGTTAGGCGTCGGCGGTTATCCGAAAGGCCGCATCATCGAAATCTTCGGACCTGAAAGTAGTGGCA
>JAPLKQ010000016.1 GCA_026387995.1 Bacillota bacterium | reverse complement strand
GTTTGCTAACCACGAACTCCAGCGAATTCCCGACCGACCCGACTATTTATTCCTATGACACGGCGAGCAATACGACGCTGCACACCAACATCATCGATCAGCCTTTCTTAGATTACCTCAGCCAGATTGATCCGACTTTGGTCAACTCGATTTCTTATACGCGCGCCGTCTCCATGAATCTTGTCGCCGAGACCAATGTCGGCGGCTATATCAAAGTGCAGGCCAGCACCAGTGGCGGCAGCATCTTTAGTGGCGGCAGCAAAGTCTTCAGCGAAATCCCGAATAACCCTGAATTCATCCAGTCCCAATATGATTTATTAGCCGGCGTCTATCCAACGGATTATAGCCAATTGCTCCTCGTCGTTGATAACCAAAACCGCGTGGACGTGAAGATTTTAAGCGCTCTCGGCATCGACATCAACGACTCCTATACATTCAATGATTTTATCGGCAAGTCCTTTAAAGTCATCCCGAACGATCAATACTATGTACCGACCGGAACCGTCTATGTGGCGGGTACGGATTACGCGGCGATGTATCAAGCCCCTGAAGCCGTGAACATCTCGATTGCCGGCATTCTCCGCGTGAGCCCAGATGCCTCTAGCGAACTGCTTTCCACCGGTGTCGGTTACACGACTATGCTGACCGACCATATGCTAGCGATGGAAGCGGACTCCGCGATCGTCTTAGCGCAGGAAGCCAGCCCGACCACGAGTATCCTGACCGGCCAGACTTTCAACACCACCATCACCTATCAAAACGTCATGCGCAGCATCGGCGGAGACGCTAGCCCGACGGGCGTGCAGATCTATCCGGTGTCCTTTGATTCCAAAGACGCGATTAAAGCCTATTTAGATGCTTGGAACGTTGGAAAAACCGAGGCCCAATCGATTGTTTATAGCGATTTAGCCGCAACCATTTCCACGACGATTTCTAGCCTCATTAACACGATTACCATCATCTTGGCGGCGTTCGCCGGCATCTCGCTGGTCGTCTCTTCCATCATGATTGGCATCATCACGTATGTGTCCGTGGTGGAACGCACCAAAGAAATCGGCATCATGCGGAGTTTGGGCGCCCGGAAACGCGACATCTCGCGCATCTTTAACGCCGAGGCCATCCTCATCGGCTTTGGCTCTGGGTTGCTAGGCATCGCGCTCGCCTGGCTTCTCAACTTCCCGGTGAACTTCCTCATCGAAAAATACATCGGCGTGGCCGGCTTCTCGGTCCTCACCATCCCGACCGCGCTTGCTCTCATTGCCCTCAGCACGGCCTTGACCTTCATTGCCGGCCTCTTCCCCAGCCGCATCGCGTCGCGGAAAGACCCGGTCGTCGCGCTTCGAACCGAATAAGTTCTTTCCCTCACAAAAGCAAAAACAAATTAAACGGGCGATTCGTCGCTCGTTTTCTTTTATCTTCATGCAATATGCTAAAATATAGACAAATGAATTCTTAATATCAAAGGTTTGGAGGCACGTATGAGAGAAAAAATCTGTTTCATCGTTGGCGCCGGAGAACATTATCAAAATAGTTTTCATTTAACGGAAAACGACATGGTGATTGCCGCGGACGCCGGCTATTCCTTTTGTAAAGCCCGAGGTATCAAACCCAACGTCGTGATCGGTGACTTTGATTCATTAAAAGAAATACCCGTGGGCGAGAAC
>JAPLKQ010000030.1 GCA_026387995.1 Bacillota bacterium | reverse complement strand
ATACCTTAAAAAACGGAACGATGGTGGAAGACCCTGACCATCTTTTCATCAGGACCCAAAAACCCTTTGAGATCACTAACTTCTTAGTGCCTCAGCTTATACGCACTTAGTCTATCGTTTGATTTGAATTATCGGCCTAATCGGTCTATAATAGCAACGCTATAGAGGAGAGACTTATGGATTGGCTAAAATTATTAATTATCCTGGTCGTGGTGGTGCTTGAAATCATCGCTATCGTATTACGTTTCCGGACCAAACGTCCCTTGGCGAACTGGCTGGAGCTTTTGGCACTTGGTTTCTTCGTCGTGTTCTCGATTCTCAATATCGGGACGCATATCGACTTAACCTCGCTCCCGGGCTGGACCAATCTCTCGATCATCATCTTCGCCATCAGTTTATTCATCGCGAAGATTTCGTTTTTTCGTTCACATCAATAAAGAAAAAATAAGGAACCATCAATGAAAATCGGTTTGGTTAGTTTAGGGTGCGCCAAAAATCTCGTCGATAGCGAGATGGTTTTGGCGTTATTCATCGAAAGCGGCTTTGAAGTCGTCATCGATCCCGAAAACGCCGATGTCATCGTGGTGAATACCTGTGGTTTCATCGATTCGAGCAAGCAAGAGAGCATCGAGAGCATCATTGAGATGGCCAAATATAAGAAAAAGCTCGTGGTCATCGGCTGTTTGGTCGAACGTTATCTGGACGACCTTAAAAAAGCGATGCCGGAAGTGGATTTATTCATTCCCTTAAGCCAATATCCGAAGATGAAAGAACTCATTAACGGTTTATTCCCGAAAGAGACGATTAATCTTGAGTTAAGCCCATTCAGACGGTATTTGAGCACGCCGTGGTACAGCGCCTATTTACGGATCAGCGAAGGCTGCAACAACTGTTGCTCGTATTGCGCGATTCCGATTATCCGTGGGGGATTTAAATCCCGCCCAATCAAAGATTTGAAAAAAGAAGCGGCCATTTTAGCGAGTAAAGGCATCAAAGAAGTGGTCGTCATTTCCCAAGATACCACCCGCTATGGCACGGACCTCGAGCCCAAGACCAGCGCTACCGAACTTTTAAAGATGCTATTATCCTTTAAAGAATTCGCCTATATCCGTTTACTGTATTTATATCCTGATGAGTTAGAAGACTCACTCATTGAACTGATCGCCAAAGAACCGCGCCTCACGCCTTACTTTGATTTACCCATCCAGCACGCCAGCACCCATGTCCTCAAAGCCATGCGCCGAAGAGGCGACAAAGCGTTTTTACGCTCGCTCATTTTAAAGATCCGCGACAAAGTCCCGCATGCGATTATCCGGACCACCTTGATTGTCGGATTCCCCGGCGAAACCGAGGCCGATTTCCGGGAACTGCTCGATTTCGTCGAAGACATGAAGTTCGACCATCTCGGCGCTTTTACCTATTCCCGCGAAGAAGGAACGCCCAGTTACAAGATGTCCCATCAGGTCTCAGCCAAAGTAAAAACGGAACGTTACCAAGAGCTGATGAAACTGCAGTCCGCAATCGCTTATGGCAATAACAAGAAACGCATCGGCACGACCATGACCGGCCTCGTCGTAGGGCATAGCAAGAGTAACGGAACCTACCAACTCCGCAGTGGCTATAACGCCCCGGACGACATCGACGGGAAGATTGTTTTCACGAGCCCGAAGAACTTAGCGTTAGGCGATATCGTCACCGTGAAAATTACCGGCGCTTTCATTTATGATTTGCAGGGCGAGTTCGTCAGTTAAAAAGAGGTTGACAAAACCGCTATTAATCTTCTATTATTTATAAGCGTACAAATCAAATAGGCGTTCGAACCACGCCCCCTTAGTTAAGTGGCATAACAGATCCATGGTAAGGACCCGTTGCTAGTTCGATTCTGGCAGGGGGCACCATTTGAAAAGAGTAGCGGCAGCGATGCCGCTTTTTTTGTGCATTTTTTCGATGAAAAATCCATGGCTTTCTCTTTGAGAACAAAAAGCGTATGGATATATGTTAATGCAACATAGCATTTTTTATTTATAAGTGCTATTTTAAGTGTAACCGTTAGGAGAAAAAACAATGAAAAAGTTTTTT
>JAPLKQ010000197.1:492-2187 GCA_026387995.1 Bacillota bacterium | reverse complement strand
AAGACACGTTTTCCTATTTGACCGTATCCGAAGGCGACGTCATCTGGATGAGCGTCACCCCAAACGAAATCGAGACCATGCAACCGGTGATTGATCATGTCCAAGGCAAGGTCATTACTTTTGGTCTTGGCCTTGGCTATTTCGCATACATGGCCTCCATCAAAGACGATGTCGAATCGGTGACGATTATCGAGAATAACAAAGACATTATTTCTTTATTTAACAAGCATATTCTCCCGCAATTCGCTCATAAAGAGAAAATAAAGATCATTTCCGCAGATGCCTTTGAATATGCTCAGAAAGAGATGCCAAAACATGACTTCGACGAAGCCTTTGTCGACTTGTGGCATGGCGCCGAAGACGGCGTCGCTTTATATATAAGGATGAAAAAATGGGAACGCCTAAATCCCAGGACAAAGTTTTCGTACTGAACAGTTAGAAGGTTCCACAGAGATGTATTACCAAAAAAACGAAACCGATATCGACAAGATTATCAACCAACTCTACTTCCACCTCAAAGACTTTCCAATCGCCCATTATGAAGATGTCATCGCCCTACTTAAGGATGACCTTTTGAAAGAAATCGCCACAAAGATTTAAGGAGTGTTCGCCACTCCTTTTTTTATTAGGGCCGCAGGCGCACTCGTAAGCGCTACCATTTTCGAGTTTTTTAGACTTCTCTTACTATGTTTTTTTCCGTCGGCAAATGATAAAAATCACAATGTGGTTGAAGATTTAATCTTTTTACAAAGGAGCGTGATAAAATATAACTAACATAATTCAAAACAGAATAACGGAAAAGGAGAAATTATGTCCAGAATCATAATTATCGCTGGAGATTTGGCATCCGGGAAATCAACCCTAGCCAAAAAGTTGTCTGCACACCTTAAGGTTCCTTATTTTTCTAAGGAAAATATTAAGGAGATCCTTGGTGAGGAAATCGACTTCGCCAAAATCAAAGAGAACAAGAAATTATCCAATTCTGCAATTGATCTTTTGCTCCATATTCTCGACCGGGTAACGGCCGTGAATGGGAGCGTCATTCTTGAAGCCAATTTTCATAAAGATGAATTAGAAAAAATTAAGTGCGAATGCGAACTCAATCATGAGGCAGTCGTGCTTCTTTATTTAACGGGGGATGTGGATGTGCTCTTTGAGCGCTTCATGTACCGGACTTATTATGAGAACCGGCACCCTGTCCATCTCACGCATCCGCTCGTCACCATCGAAGAATTCGAGAAATACATTCTCAAATGGCGCGATGAACCCGAGGTTCTGCCCCGCCATATTATCAATGTCACCAATTGCGACCGTGACGTCATCTTCGCTAAAGCCGTTGAAATGCTGAAGAGCATTAAATAATTACGGTGAAGAAAGGAAAATAATCATTATGGATTATGAATCGGAAAAAATCCGCAACATCCTTTTCTTAGGTCATCAAGGCAGTGGTAAAACGACGCTCATCGAATCATTAGCGAGCATCGCCAATAAAACCCCAAAGGGTTCCATTGAAAGAAAGAACACGATTAGCGACTACACGAACGAGGAAAAAGCCAGGTTAAGTTCCTGCAACCTCGCCATTGTCCCTATTTATTACGAGGGATTCAAACTGAATTTAATCGACGCCCCCGGAAACGATGACTTCGTCTACGAAATCATCGGTGTTCTCGATATGGTGAAAGGCGCTGTGCTCGT
>JAPLKQ010000197.1:0-426 GCA_026387995.1 Bacillota bacterium | reverse complement strand
GTCATTGACGCCACCGCCGGCATCGAAGTCGGAACCGTCAAACATTATAACCTCTTAAAAAAACATGGCATCCCCACGATCATCTATATCAATAAGATGGATAAGGAATATGTTAAATTCGACGCACTGCTTGAGGAAATCAAGACGAAACTCGGAAAAACCGCAGTCTCGTTCGTTTATCCGCTTGGGCACGAAGAAGAATTTGACGGTTTCGTGAACGTCGTCACCTTAAAGGCCCGTAAATATAACGGCACTGAATGCGTCGATGACATTATCCATGAAGATAAGAAAGCCAAAATCCTGCAACTCCATAACGTCATCACCGAACAAGTGGCCTTAACCGACGAAGCCCTCCTCGAAAAATTCTTCGGTGGAGAAACCTTGTCGATGGATGAAATCCATAAAGGCCTATATTCAGCAGTATTG
>JAPLKQ010000167.1:1099-1739 GCA_026387995.1 Bacillota bacterium | reverse complement strand
TTCCAGAGACCATGGACACTGCAATATTCGTAGACTTCGAGGACTTTTTCGCCTTCGAGGAGCGCGAATTCGACATGTGGTTTATGACCGGGCATGAGTTCTTTGCGTTGTCCGCCGAAATTCGTCTTGAGATAAACCCAGACGATGTAGTGCTCGGGAAGCATCGGATGATCGACAGAACCGACATTGATCGCGACGTGGGTGCCTTTGACGGTCACGACAGGAAGATGTTTCTCTTTTGAAGCTTCAACCTTATTCGGGACAAGCTCTTCCATATCTTCGCCGCAGCAGACCGGATTAACGCCTGAATCATAGACCATGCCTACGATATTGCCGCAAACGTTGCAACGATAAAATTTAATTTCCATAATGTGTTCCTCCTTTATATATTATAAGTGGTTATTGACGTTTTGTGTATGATTTCGCTTTTGGCTTTTTCTAGAGATGAATGTCTGGGCCATTTATGATAAAATTAGGGCGTTGAAAACCAACCGAAATGCGAGGCTTTATCATGTCCCTAATTGGCTTACCGGTGTTTGATATCAGTATGATTATCGTCATCTCGATTTTTATCGCGACGTACGCATTGTTGCTTATCTTTTCTGATTTGCGGGCATATATAGCGGCCAGTGCCGCTGTC
>JAPLKQ010000167.1:0-1050 GCA_026387995.1 Bacillota bacterium | reverse complement strand
TGGGTCTTGTCGCCTTATTCATTGAATCGAAGATGCCGTCGCTTCTCGCCGATAAAATCATCGACTGGGCCCCTAACGTCAAATGGGCGATTGTCGGTCTCGCCGTTTTCGCGGGCCTCATCTCCGCGTTCGTCGATAACGTCGCAACCGTTTTGATGGTGGCGCCGATTGCCCTTCACGTATGCAAAAAACTCAAAATCAATCCTGTACCAGCCATCATCGCGATCGCCGTCTTCAGCAATATCGAAGGCGCCGCCACATTGGTGGGCGATACCACTTCAATCATGTTCGGCACTTATGCCAATTTGAACTTTTTTGACTTCTTTTTTACATCAGGCGTCGCCGGAGGCGCCGTCCGCTTCTCAATATTTTGGATTGTCCAAGCCGGGCTTGCTGCCGCCACACTTGTGCTTTTCGTGATTTTCCGAAAATACAAGCATCCCATCAAAATGCTTGAAAAAACCGTCGTTACCGATTACGTCCCTTCGATTTTAATGATTGGCGTCGTCGTCCTTTTGATCATCGCTTCGTTTATTCCAAACGCCCCTGAACTCATCAACGGCTATATCTGCGTCGGACTGATGTTGATTGGCATTATCTGGAAGATGATTTCCAAGAAGAAAATGACTGCAATCAAAGAAACCGTTAAAGAAATCGACTTTTTGACTTTACTGATGCTCGCCGGTATTTTTGTTATCGTTGCAGCGCTTATTAAAGTGGGCATTATCAATTGGCTCGGCGAAGCACTGGCCGCCATATCTGGCGGCAATGCCTTCGTAGCCTATACCATTATTCTCTGGGGGTCCGTTTTCCTCTCAGCGTTTATCGATAACATCCCTTATGTGGCAATGATGCTGGGGGTTGTGACCGTCATTGCCAACAATTTCAACGTCAACCCATCTGTTTATTTTATTAATCCAATGGTCTTTTATTTTGCGCTTATTTCAGGAGCAACATTGGGGGGAAACTTGACCCCCATCGGGGCGTCGGCGAATATCGCCGGCATCGGCATTCTCAGAAAAGCCGGATTCAAGGTCAAGACTTGGGATT
>JAPLKQ010000194.1:1544-4001 GCA_026387995.1 Bacillota bacterium | reverse complement strand
TCCTGGAACGGGAACTGCGTTAGGGTCGTGACGTCTAAATCCCCATAGAGGGTTAACGCTAAGGTACGGGGAATCGGGGTGGCGCTCATGAGGAGTAAATCCGCATGGCTGCCCTTAGAGGCCAATAAAAGCCGTTGGTTAACGCCGAATCGGTGTTGTTCGTCGATGACGGCAAGCCCCAGCGACTGGTAGGCGACGTTTTCGGTGAATAAAGCGTGCGTTCCTACGATGATATCGATGTTTCCGTCGAGTAAATCTTCTTTAATCTGGTTTTTCTCGGCGTTCGTGAAAGAGCCCACCAAAAGGCTGATTTTTACTGGCGTATTCTTAAAAAGTTCCTTGAAGGTCCGATAGTGCTGTCTCGCCAAAGAGTCCGTCGGCGCCATGATGGCCCCTTGGTCATGCCGTAAATAGTTGGCGTACAGGGCTAACGCCGCCACCACTGTCTTGCCGCTCCCGACGTCGCCTTGGAGGAGGCGGTACATCAGGTTCGGTTTATTCATATCTAAAATGGTTTCCCGGACAGCCTCCACTTGGTCATGGGTGAGTTTATAAGGCAGGGTTTTAATGAAGTCATTAATTTTAGGAAGATTAATTGGGTTCTTGGCTTCCTTCACCAAGACTTTATTCTCTTCACGGATGATTTGGGTCTTAAGGGAAAACAAGAGACATTCCTCATACTTTAAAACCCTTAAGCCAGTATAAACGTCATCCAAGGATTTCGGCTGATGGACAAGCCGCGAAGCGGCCTCTTTAGGGAGCAATTGGTATTTCTTCATAAAGAGTTCGGGGACGACGTTAACAACCTGCCCTTGGGCCTCCGTGAAGGCTTTTTCGACAAGTCGAATGAACATATAGTTTTCCAGCGTGCTCATTAGCGAATAGACCGGCTTAATCTGGTCTTCGGGACCCATCTCGCCTTTCACGATATTCACTAAGTTGATTTCCATCTTGTTCTTGTCATAAGAGCCAATCAGGGTATAGGTTTCGTTCAGGATCAATATTTTCATTAAGTAGGGACGGTTAAAGGCTGTCACTTTATAGAAATGGCCGTGACTCGTGAGAAACGCGAACTTGACGATGGCGACGCGGCCATGCCGCGCGTAGGTCGGGGCGCTCGCCAACTTTCCGCTAAAGACGATCCGTTCTTTGTGGTCTAACCCGACTTCGCGGGTGGGCGTAAAATCCGCATAAGTCCGGGGTAAATGAAAGAGGACATCCAGATAAGAGAAGATGCCCATCGCGTATAACGCTTCATTGACCCGTGGGGATTTACTAAATTTCATGGAAAACCTCTACTTATTATAATAGCGAAGGACTAAGGCACCTTATCTCACTGAACACCCGACCTTCTTCGTCTATCAGCGGAGCTGCACTTGCCGCAGCGGGTATGTTCCCCTTATTTTTAGTGACAAGCAGTTTATGGTTGCTCATTTCCTTAGATTTTCCGGTATTTATTGCTTCTTTTATAAATCCGTCATCAATCTTTTCAAATGGTTTGATTTCTTGCTCGAGTTTTCCTTCGCCACTTAACGTATAGGCGACTTGGATATACCATAGGCGCTCGGCTTTACGGACCACAAAATCAATTTCTTTATCATTGTTTTTTCCAATATCCACCACGTATCCTCGTCGTAATAAATCGAGGTAGATAAGGTTCTCGAGCATATGGGTTTGTTCCATTTGTCGATAATTCATTCTCACGTTCCTTAAGCCTAAATCGCAAACATAATATTTATTGAGGGTCTTCAGATATTCTTTTCCTTTAATGTCATATCTTTGAACTTTATAAAAAAGAAAGGCGTCGCAAAGATACTCTAAATACGATCCAATCGTATCCGAATCAACGTTCTTGTACCCGTTACTTCTAAAATAGTTGGCAATGTTGTTCGCGCTCACATAAGAGCCGATATTGGATAAAAGAAAATCAACGAGGGCATAAAACAAATTGACGTTTCTGAGATGGTGTCGATCGACGATGTCGCGAAGGAGCACCGTATCCATGAGGTTCGATAGATAATTATCTCTCTCAGCAGAAGATGCCAGTTCCAAAAGATTGGGCATCCCGCCGTACATAATGTACTCCTTGAATAGCGTCTCGTAATCTCCGGGAACGTGATTCATAAATTCTTCAAAAGACAATGGGAAAACTTTAATTTCGGTGCTCCGTCCACGAAAGACGGTGCTGATATCTTTGGAGAGGAACTCGGAATTGGAACCCGTGACATAGATATCGGCCTCAAAATCTTCTTTCAAACCATTGATGGCAAATTCAAAGTGTTCACAAAGTTGCACTTCATCAATGAGGATAATGCAGTGTTTGCCTATTTCTTTTATCTTTTCTGCAAAATACGCATAGAGCTTTTCGGAAGTACGATATTGAGAATTTCTGGCATTGTCTAATGAGATAGAGAGTATGGTCCTTGGATCCGTTCCCGACGTAATGAGATAGTCGAC
>JAPLKQ010000194.1:0-1516 GCA_026387995.1 Bacillota bacterium | reverse complement strand
AATGAGATAGTCGACGAATAATTTAAAAAGAAGCGTCGACTTTCCCGATCGCCGTATTCCGGTCACCGTCTTGATGAGACTGTTTTCCTTAGCTTTGATGAGTTGGTCCAAATAAAATGGGCGTTTCATGATTTGTTTCATGCCATCATTCTATTCCGAAAACTTTTTAAAATCAAACTTTTTCCGAATAGAGTACACGAAGTACATGCCGATTCCACTAAAAAAGCGCCCGGAGGCGCTATTTTTATACTTCTTAAGTTCTATTCGACGCCGATGAGGAAGGAATAGACCGGTTGGCCGCCATCGCGTAAATCGAATTCGATGTCTTCGTGTTCTGAGGACAGTTTATCGACTAAGGGTTTGGCTTCGCCGTTTTTAATGTCTTCGCCGGTGATGATGGTGACGATGCTGGTCATGCTATCGACCATCTTGGTGATGAGAGAATAGGCCGCTTCATACTTATCGGGTAAGCACGTGACAATCTTCTTGTCCTTGATGCCCATGAAGTAATCTTTCTTCACTTCGACGCCGTCGATGGTGGTGTCTTTGATCGAGAAGGTGACCGCGCCGGATTTAACGTCCTTCATGGCCTTTTTCATGCCGCGGTAGTTCTCTTCGACTTCGATATCGGGGTTAAACATCATGCAGGCGACGAGCCCTTGGGGAATCGTCTTGCTCTGGATGACGCGCGCGTCGACATCGTCTTCAAGGACATCGCAGGCTTGTTCAGCCGCCATGATGATATTAGGGTTATTAGGAAGTATAAAGATGTTGCGGGCGTGGCACTTATGGATGGCTTCGACGAAGTCTTCCGTCGAGGGGTTCATCGTCTGGCCGGTCTTCCGTCGAGGGGTTCATCGTCTGGCCGCCGCTCACGATCACGTCGACGCGTAGCTCTTTAAACATGCTGGTGACGCCTTTACCGGCGGCGACCGCGATTAACGCATATTCTTTGAGCGGTTCGGCGCATTCTTTGCCATCCGTGACTTCACAGGCTTCTTTCTTATCTTCGGGTCACGAACTCGCCGAACTGCTGGGCGTAGGCCATGATATTGCCAGGATTAATCGTATGGATATGGACTTTGACGATATCTTCGTCGCGGACCATGACAATCGAGTTGCCGTGGGAGTTGAGGACGCTGCCGAAGCGTTTTTCGACGAAGGGTTTCTTCACCGAATCGGGCCCTAAGCGGAGGATGAATTCGGTACAGTAACCGTATTCTTCGCCTTCCATCTGGGCACCGGCGTATTCGCCTAAACTCTTGGTCTCAAAAGCAGTCGCTTCCATACGTTCGATGACGTTGCCGACCATGCCTTTTTGGAAGCCTTCTAATATTCGAACAAGTCCGGCTCCGCCGCTATCGACGACACCGACTTCTTTTAATATAGGGAGTAATTCAGGGGTTCTCACTAATGAGGCTTTCGCTTCATCGAGTAAAACCTGCATCGCTTTTTCCATCGTCCAGCTCTCTTCGACGTGCTCCAGTAAATTGGCCGCGGCTTCTCGCACTACGGT
>JAPLKQ010000015.1 GCA_026387995.1 Bacillota bacterium | reverse complement strand
GAGGAAGAACGCCAGTCCGAACAAACCGAACACGATGCTTGGCACGCCTGCCAGCGTGCTGACGCAGGAACGCAGGAAGGATAACAGCCACCCCTCCCGCGCGTATTCGTGGAAATAGATTGCGGCGATGACGCAAAGAACTGCCACCAAGCCATATTCCACGATTCCAAAGACCTCCGTGGAAGCGGGTTGAATCAGATATTCAAGGCTGATTTCGACGAAATAGAGCACGACGAGCAAGAGCGAAAAAAGAAAAATAGCTTTTTCATGGACATCCTTTTTAAATACGTAAAGGAGAACGAATGTCAGGATGGGGACAAGGAAAATCCCGATCATTGACATGAAGTTAATCGAGGGTTCAAAGAAGATCCCAACCGCCATCAACAGCATTTCCAGTAAGCAAGTCAAGAGCAAATATCCGTTTAGTCTGATCCATTTCATGCTTAAGCCCGCCTTTTCTCTTTATGACTTCATCAAGTGACGACTATGATAGCAAGCCTATTTTAAAGGGTTTGTTTTATCGAAAGGCCGATACGTTTTTTGGCCAGATCCAACGATATGACTTTGACCTTGACGATATCGTTCACGGAATAGAGGGAAGAGATGTCTTTGACATACGTGTTGGATATCTCCGAAATATGAACTAAGCCGTCTTGATGGACATTGATGTCCACGAACATGCCAAAATCCATGATATTCCGGACAGTGCCGTTTAAAACCATGCCTTCTTTCAAGTCCTTGATGTCCTTGACCTCGTTATTCAGTTGCACGATCTCGATATCGTCACGGATATCTCTGCCGGGGCGTTTGATTTCTTCGACGATCAGCGTGTAGGTGGCTTCGCCAATACCAAATTGAGTCATGACCTCATACTTGTTTATCTTGGATAAAGCCTCTTCTTTTTTATTTTGCGGATCCTCTAATAAGTTGATTTTTGCGTTACTGAGGATATACTTTGCTACGTCATAAGATTCGGGGTGGATGGAAGTCGAGTCTAGCGGTTCTTTTCCGCCATAAATCCTTAAGAATCCCGCGCATTGCTCAAAGGCTTTTTCGCCCAGTTTTTTGACTTTTTTGAGTTCCTTGCGGGTTTTGAATTCGCCGTTTTCTTTGATGTATTCGTAAATGTTGCCCGCCAGCGCCTTACTGATGCCCGAGACATAGTTTAAGAGCGATATCGAACAGTTATTCAGATTGACGCCCACCGTATTCACGCAGTCTTCCACCACGCCGTTCAGCGAGTTACTCAGTTTGGTTTGGTTCATATCATGTTGATATTGCCCGACGCCGATGGCCTGAGGATCGATTTTCACGAGTTCGCTAAGGGGGTCTTGGATTCGCCGCGCGAGCGAAATGGCGCTCCGTTTTTCCACGGTCAAATCCGGGAATTCTTCTTCGCCCAGTTTGGAGGCGCTATACACGGAAGCCCCACTTTCATTCACGATGAACAGTTTCGTCTCAAAGTGATGATCTTTAATGATTTTTGACAGTTCGACTTCGCTTTCCCGCGAAGCCGTTCCGTTACCTAGGGCAATGTAATCAATGTGGTTATTTTTCAATAGGTCCGTGATTTGCTTTCGGGCTTTTTCGATTTCAAAAGCGGAAGCCGCGGTTAAATAACAAACGCCGACATCGCTCGGGATACCGTTTTTATTCACGATTGCGAACTTGCAACCCGTCCTGAAACCAGGATCAAAACCTAAGACCGTTTTATTTTTTAAAGGCGGATAGAGAAGCAGCGCCTGCAGATTCTTCTTAAAAACAATGAGTGAAGCGTCTTCGGCTTTTTCGAATAAGTCGTTGCGGATCTCGTTTTCAACCGAAGGCAGAATCAACCGTTTCAGGGCATCCTTAATGGCCGCTGTCAGTTCACTGGCGAAATCATTGTTTTTGAGATAGTCCTTTTGGATTCTTTCTTCAATCGCTTCGCCTTCATACTGTAGCGATACTTTTAGGCACTTCACGCTTTCGCCACGGTTAATCGCTAAGATCCGATGCGGCGGAATGGACGCTATTTTCTCGCTGTAATTCGCGTATTTGCCATAGGTGTCTTTCTCGTCTTTGGCCACTTCTACGGAAACGATGGAACCTTCCCGATAGATATGGCCTTTGATGAATTTCCGATAGATGGGCTCGTCGCTAATTTCTTCGGCGATGATGTCCATAGCCCCGGCGAGGGCTTCTTCAATCGTGTTAACGCCTTTTTCCGCATTGATAAAACTCGCCAAAAAAGCACCGTAGTTAGGGTCTTTATGGCCTTTTTTGAAATACTCCGCTAACGGGCCAAGGCCTTTTTCTTTAGCGATGATGGCTCTGGTTTTTCTTTTCGGTTTATACGGGCGATAGATATCTTCGAGTTCCGATAACGCCTTGACATTCTCAATCGCGTCTTTGAGTTCTGGCGTCAATTTCTTCTGTTCTTCGATCGAAGCGATGACCGTCGTCATACGTTCCTGTAAATTACGAAGGTAAAGGAGACTGTCGTTGAGGTCTCTGAGCTGGCTATCGTCTAAATTATTGGTCACTTCTTTACGGTAACGGGCGATAAAAGGAATCGTTGATCCCTCATCGATCAAACCCACCGCGGCATTGACCTGATCTAATTTTAAATTTAGTTTCTCGGCTATCCGTTTTGATATATCCATATGCGTTCTCCAAGCGATTTATTATATCATATCTACTTTTACGAGAAACCATCTCCTCAGGCATTCTACATAAATCATATTTATGTCTTAAATAAAAACGCCCCCATTTTTTACCCTTTTTGGGGCAAACTTTAGGGGGACTTGCATTCGCTTTGGCAGGGGCGGAGGGAATCGAACCTTCAATAACGGTTTTGGAGACCGTTGCTATACCGTTTAACTACGCCCCTAAGTCAAATCCGAAGGGTTACTCGGTAACCAATCGTGCCTCAACATAGTAGCAAATCGCCTTCCATAATTCAAGAGCTAGAGAAAAGGGAAAAGCGCCAGTGCCACTTTAGGCTTTGGCGCTTTTAGAGACGTGATTCATTTATTGGACAGAGCGGCCGACCTTATTGACGAGCCCCATGTCGACTTTGCCGTTAAAGTTGGCTTTGAAATGGCGCATGATCGACGGGATAGACTTATCGGCGAGTTTATCGATCTCGGCTTTGATCTCCGCTTCGCT
>JAPLKQ010000052.1 GCA_026387995.1 Bacillota bacterium | reverse complement strand
CCCGCTTTGACCCCAAACTTGTTCAAGTCATGTACGACCTTTTTGCGGAAGGTCTATTAAAATAGTTCTTTCATTCACGTATACGAGCCCAATATTCCGTTTGACTCGTATTCTTTTCTAATGCGTTATTCAAAAAAAATCGAGCAGAAAGAGTAAAATTAGGAATAGTCACAAGGGAAGACACTTATGGACTCAGCTTTAACCAAATCGCAGAAAAAAGTATTTTTCCAATTATCGTGGCCGCTCCTCATGGAGGTCTTCCTCGGTCTTTTTACCGGTTACTTAATCACGTTGATGCTCGCCAATTATTCCGATACTGCCGCCGGTCTTGTCAGTATCGTCAATCAAATGATTTCTTTGTTTTACCTGGTTTTCATGATCGTGTCCACTGGGACCGGCATCTTGATGGCTCAGTCGGTCGGAGCCAAATCATCGCTTATTAAAGAAAAAATCGCCGCAGTCTCCATTTTCTACGCCGGCATTATCGGTTTATTAGGAACCATCTTGATTGTCCTCTTTGGTCAGGGCATCCTCACGGTTCTTAATCTTGATCCCACGATGATTCATTTCGGCACAAATTTTGCCATGATCATCGGGGCATTCTTTTTCATGCAGTCGATTTCTTTCGTGGTCGCCCAAATCGTCTATAGTTATGGACACACAAAAATCGGAATGATCGGAACATTTGTCGCGAACATCGCTACCCTCATCGTCGACTGGGCTCTCATCTTTGGCGTGCCAAGCCTTGGCATTCCTTCGCTGGGCGTCATCGGTGCGGCTATCGGATCGGTGGTCGGGCGATTGATCTATTTTGCTTTTATTTACGTTTTTCTACGAAAGAAAATCAAAATAACGCTTTCTGCTAAAACGTTAAAACCTTTTCCAAAGGATGTGGCTGTTAAACTTTTCAAAGTAGGCTTTCCGGCGACGGCAGAGAACATTTCTTACGTGTTGGCACAATTAGTCATCACAGGCTTTGTCGTGGCTCTAGGCGCCAATGCGATTGCTTCTAAGGCCTATTTTGATTCGATTGCCGTCGCGACCTACGTGGTTTCTTCTGCGATTGCCGGCAGCAGCGCCATCTTAGTTGGGCAGATGATCGGCGCGCAGGATAAAGTCGGCGCAGAAAAAATCGTCCGTTATACATTGAAGGTCTCTTTCATCACCTCGGTGATTCCCTCGATCGCTCTCGTTTTCTTAGCTGGCCCGCTGGGACACTTATTCACTTCCGACCCCAATATCATCGCCGCGATGCAGGTCATTGCGTTGCTGGACGTCGTCTTGGAAGTCGCGCGGTCGATCAATTTAATCCTTTACCGCAATTTAAAGGCGACTGGCGATGCTCGGTACCCGCTCTATCTTGGGCTAGTCGTCAATTGGATTGTCATGCTTCCCGTGGCCTACTTCTTTTGCTTTACCTTGGGCTGGGGGCTGATGGGCATTTGGATCGCGCTCGCTACTGACGAAGTCGTCCGTGCCATTTTCATGGTGCTTCGATGGAAGTCCCGCCGCTGGGAGACGAAAACATTGATTAAGGAAGCACCTCCCATAGACACCGACCGCCTTTCTCTATAAGAAAGGCTTTTTTTATTCTCCCGACGCTCAAAATATGTTATTTTATAGGGGAAAGTTTAATGAAAATTAGAAATCGCGGGAGGATTTCGTTATGGTTTGGGAATGGATCGTGAAGTTCTTCGGCTATTTTAAAAATGGCACTTCAGTCTCAAGTTTTTCCGATGGTCTTGGCGAAGGCTCATTCGGTTGGCGACACTTTATCTGGATGTTCCTCGTCATTGCTCTGGCGATTGGCGGCTATCTCTATTTCAAGAAATACCCCAAGCGCGAGAAAGCCATCGTATTGACGCTGGTCATCAGTATGTTTCTCGTCCGTTTCTTCCATCAGACCTTACGGGCTTCCATCGGCGTCGAAACGCCTTGGACCATGGCCTTCCCCTTCCATATGTGTACCGTCTTAACGTTCTTGCTTCCCTTAACCATCGTTTTTAACTGGAAAGCGATTAAAACGCCGGTTTACGTGTTGTCGATCATGGGCGGTATCATTACCGTCTTGCTCGGCGGTTATTTTTCAGATCGCTTTCTCACTTTTTGGGCCTTGGAGGGCATGGCCGCCCACACCCTTTTGATTGTGGTCCCCATCTATGAGGCCGCCAGCGGCAAGTTTGAATTCAACCTCAAGGAATCTTGGAAGGTCATCCCCGGGATTCTGGTCTTGATGGGCTGGGCCACCCTGGCGAACTATGTCTTCTTCCCCAATATGGGCGCCAACTACATGTACCTGGTCACGAACGAGCTACCGTTCGGGAACCAACAAAATTTCTTCTTCTTTTATATGCTCATCTTTGCGCTCTTCTTTGGCCTGATTTACGGGATTCCCCTGCTGCTGCAAACCCTCGCGGCAAACCGTCTAAACGGGAAACCTAAAGAGACGATCAGCGCCTAGTGTTTTTTCCACGAAGTTCCAGACGGCCGAGATCCTAACCGCTCGGCCGTTTATTTTTGATTGTGCTAAAATAAAATTAATATAGACATAAAAGACATATCGTTAGGGTTTCACATAAAAAGGGAGGCACCCACGATGTTGAACAAACAATTAAAGCAATGGGGAATTATCTTTTCCGCTCTTTTTCTGACCGCGCTCATCGTGATCGCGGGCACGCCGGATTTACCGGTCAAGGCCACTGAAACGCCGGCCTATGCCATCGCCCTGACGGGGACCAACCACCCCAACATTCCGGGCGAAGGTTTTGGTGCTGGAAGCTTGACCGCGAAAAGCGTAAATTTCGCCTATGTGAACGCAGACGATAACGTGCCTTCCGGACAGCATGTCCTGCTCTCTTATTCCGGCGGAGCCATTAATAATACAAATCTCATTACCGGGCTATCTCGGGTAACGGCTATTTTCAGTACGGGAGACTTAACGCTCTACTACGGGAATGACCTGAACCCCACCGCCAATTCAGCCGCCTTGCCTTCGGGGGTGGCGTTCTCTTTTTCCGAAAGTATCTATTTCCGTATCGTAGCGAGTGGTACCGTCGATGCTTTGATTGAAAGTATCGTCATTGGTTATT
>JAPLKQ010000022.1:13207-15241 GCA_026387995.1 Bacillota bacterium | reverse complement strand
GGCGAAAATACCACGAAGATGCGCTTGGTCGCAGACTGCCTTTTTCAGGGATTCTAGCGATCCGGTGATTTCTTTTCCGCTTGCGTGATGGTCGATGATGGTCGTCACGCCGTTTTTCATGAATTCAACGGAAGCGATAATGCCACTGTAGTAGGTGGTCTCATTATCAATCTGGCGATCGATTTTCCACCAGAGTTGGTCGAGTATTTCTTGAAAGTTTTTGGGATTAAACGGAAGGGCTAAGCCACGAGCGAAAGTGGAATAAATATGCGCATGACCACAGACAAGGCTTGGCATAACGATTTGCCCGGTCCCGTCGATGATTTTAAATCCTTCGTTCTTAAAATCCTTCATTGCGCCTGTCGCGATGATTTGGTTGTCAAAAAGGACGAAACCATTTTCGATGTAGTCTTTAAAATCATAAATACGGGCATTAATAATGGCTTTTATCATATGATTTCATTTCCTTTGATCCATTTTCCGGGACCGCCGAGATATTGCCGGTCTTTCATGACAAAATGCCCACGAATCATCGTAGAAACAACGATGCCGGCCGCTTTTTGTCCGGTATAGACAGAATAATCCGCAAGACCGTGGCTGATGGTAATTGAACGTCCTGAATCGGGTTTAAAAATCGCTAAATCGGCATCATAACCGACTTCTAGTTTGCCTTTTTTCTCAAGTCCCATCAGCGTTGCCACGCGGGAGGTCATCTTATTAATAGCCTTGTCGCCTAAATGATGGCGCATGACAGGGAGTGAATACTCGATTCCACCGATTCCCAGTGGGGTTTTCGATAGTTTCTTTTTCATCTTGTCAGCACGGTTAAACGCGCAGTGATCAGTCCCGATAGTATCGATTCTATCTGCATAATCAAATAAAAGTCTTTGTTCGGCGATACTCCTTAGAGGCGGAGCGAATGAATAGAGATAGCCATCTTCTTGCTGGAGTATCTCGCTCGTGAACGTAAAATATTGCGGGCAACTCTCGATGAAGAATGACTTATTGATGATTTCGGGATAGGTTTTGATGAGGGCTTCCAACGTACGTCCGCTGCTTAAATGGACCATGTAAAACTTGCCGCCATACTTTTGCACGAACCCAGCGAGTTTTAACGCTTCGGTGGTCTCGCTTTCGGAGGGACGGCTCGTGAGTAAATCTTTGTAAGTATATTTCGGGTTTAGTTTGATCATATCGTCGTTTTCGATATGCGCTTCAATTAAGAAATGATACTTTTCGGAAAGCTTTAGCAATTCGATAATGCTGTCATCATAAGTTCTTCGGCCTGAATCAGAATAGGTCGTGAATAACTTGAGCGTATAGATGCCCAAACTTTCCATCTTCAAAACGAACTCTTCAAGGCTTCCGGTGGGCTTTTTGATGGTGGCGTGGAATTGATAATCAACTTGGCATTTTTTAGCTAAAGCCAGGCGTTTATTGTAAGCGGCTTCAAGCTCTTGGGCGTTACTCGCTGGATCAAGGAAATCGATGATGGAGGTCACGCCGCCAAACGTGGCCGCGACGCTGCCATAGTAAAAATCATCACGGGAATGAATCCATCCCAAATCAAGATCGAAATGGACGTGCGGGTCGATCACGCCGGGAAGGACTTCTAAGCCTTGGACGTCGACGACTTCACGGGACGGAAAAAGTGACGGGCTGATCAGGGCGATTTTTTCGCCTTGAACATAAAGATTCTGGCGAACCCATTTTCCGTCGATATAAAGGTTTCCGTTGATGACTGCGTAATCGTACATAGGTTTCTCCTATTGCTTCACGGGAATGATTGAGTAACTTTTTATCTGGTAATGCTCAATGATCGCCGGCACTAAATCTTCACGGACGGCAAGAACGATATCTAGAGACGACGCTAAGAGTTTTCGTAAAATCCGGTCGTAACCTTTGCCTGATAATTCGAGACGCCCGATTTCATCGAGGTAAATGGGCTGAATGCCTTGACCAATCATGTGGTCAACCGCGTTTTCGATTTCATCGAGACGGTCGAGATTCATGTGATACGGGCCAATGCGTCCG
>JAPLKQ010000022.1:0-13128 GCA_026387995.1 Bacillota bacterium | reverse complement strand
GGCTTCTCTTCTTTGGTCGATAGGCGAACGCTCGAAAAACCGAATGTCTTTTCGCCTCTAGTGATTTTTCGGGAGATGAAGCCATCGCCCTGAGTGTGTTTTTGAAAATGCTGGAGGAGAAAAGTGGTTTTACCTGAGTTGACCTTGCCAGTAACAATCGTTACCATCGGTGTTTTCTTAACTTCTTCTACAAACTAGAGAATCACGACTAAGGCAATCGCGACGGCCAACGTGGACAAAGACAAGAGCCAATGCGGTTTGAGGGATACTCGAACCTTCTTGCCGGCAAAATGATAAGCGACATAGAAAGCCAACATCACTAAAATTTCAAAGATGGCATTGAGGAAGATAAACGTCATCAGCGTATTGACGCTTGCTAGTTGACCATGGTTGAAGCCCGTAATCGCGTGGTTGACGTATTGATTGACAATAAATAAGGTTCTCCACGCCAAACTGGAAGCGGCCACCGTTCCGAGTTGTAACGGCAGGGATTTCTTTTCCATGAAAGTTACCGCGGCGAATACCACCACGGATTGTAGCAAGATGGCAATCATCGGGTCATAAATCTTGAGCGCCATCGTAAATGGCATTAGAAAGTTAACGGCTTTAAGAGACGCCGCAATGAGCGCCACATAGAAGACAGACGAACGTTTCTGGGTCGAGCGGTAAGCCCAGAACATCAACGCCGCGCCAATCGGGAACATGACGCTGCCGGAAATGAAATCCGGTAAATAGTGAAGGCCATAACCGAGGGTGGCTTCTAAGATACCCCAGACGGCCCCGAAGAAGATGACGGTGAAGAGAACGGATTTCTTGTTGCTCATAATTTTTTCTCCTTTTGTTTATTCGCAAGCATTCCTTGAAGGATTTTTTCAGGCGTGACCGGAAGTTTCGTAATCCGGACGCCGACGGCGTTATAGACAGCGTTACATAAGACAGCAGGCGGCGTATCGATGCCGATCTCGCCGACGGATTTTCCGCCGAAAGGACCTGTTTTTTCGTAACTATCGGCAAATTCAGTGGTCAGTTTTTTGATATCGAGTGAGGTTGGGACTTTGTAATAGAGGAAGCTGTTCGACATCAATTTGCCTTTAGCGCTATATTTGACGTCTTCGAAGCACGCCATGCCTAATCCTTGGGCAATGCCGCCTTCGACTTGGCCGCGGGCCAGCATCGGGTTCAGCGTCGTGCCGCAGTCAACGACGCTCACGTAATCGAGGATTTCGAATTCGCCGGTTTCGGTGTCGACTTCAATTTCGATGAAACCCGCCATAAACGGAGGCGGAGACACTTTTCCGACGAAGCTGTTCGTCGCTGTCAGTTGACGTTGATGTTCGCTGTAATAGAGGTGATTGGCTAAATCCGATAAGCTGATCTGTTTATCTTTGGCTTTGCAAGTCTTGCCGTCAAAGTCGATTTCACCTTTGGGAACATCGAGGGCGCGGGCCCCTTCCTCAATGAGCATCTCTTTCATATTGACGGCCGCTTTTAACACGGCGTTGCCTGAGACATATGTTGTGCTGGAGGCATAAGCGCCGGTATCAAATGGGGTTAAATCCGTATCCGATGAATAGACGATGACTTTATCAACCGTCGTCATGAGTTCTTCGGCGACGATCTGCGCGAGGATGGTATCGCTGCCTTGGCCGATATCGGTTGCGCCGACGGTCAAGTTGTAGAAGCCGTCATCATTTAATTTCACGGTCGCAGAGCCCATGTCGATATGCGGGATGCCGCTGCCTTGCATGGCAATTGCGGAACCGACGCTCCGGACTTTATGCGGGCCGACTTGGACGCGCGGATATTTCTTGTTCCATTCGATCAATTCTTTGCCGCGTTTAAGGCAATAATCGAGTTTGCAGCTTTCCATGATCATCGGCGTGCCGGCCGTGCCTTCGCCCATAATCGCGAAGATCGGGCTCGTCTCGCCTTCCTTAATCATGTTCTTTTTACGGAATTCGGTCGGATCCATGCCCAGCTTGGCGCAAAGCATGTCGATGGCGGATTCTAAGCCGTAGTTGCCTTGAATGGCGCCATATCCGCGGTAAGCGCCTGCGGAGACGTGGTTGGTGTAAACGACTTCGCCGGTAAACTGAACGGCGTCCACTTTGTTATAAAGCGGCAAAACCTTGGATCCGGCGACCATGAAGACCGTTAAGGCGTGTTCGCCATAAGCGCCCGTATCCGAGAGGACGTGGCAGTCAATGGCTTTTAAGGTGCCGTCTTTCATCGCGCCGAGGCGCATATCAAGACGCATCGGGTGACGGGTATAGGAAGATTCAAAGACTTCTTTACGGGTAAAGACTATTTTCGAAGGTTTGTTCGTTCTCAACGTCACAAGCGCGACGAACATTTCACCGTGTAAGGCTTGTTTCCCGCCGAAACCGCCGCCAACGCGAGGTTTAATGACACGAATTCTGCTGAGCGGGATGCCTAACGTTTGCGACAAGATGCGGCGAACGTGGAATGGCGTTTGCGTCGAGGTATAAATCACGAGGCGGTTATGGTAATCCAAACGGGCATTGGCCGTATGGGGTTCGAGCATCGCGTGGGCTTGCGCTTGAGTGTAGAACGATTGTTCCACCGTCACATCGCAGGTTTTGAGGACTTTATCGACATCGCCGACATGCATATAATACGAGGCGGCAAGGTTCTTTTTCGGTTCAAAGCCGATCGGGAACATATCGTGAATGCCGTCTTCGGGATGGATGACGGTTTTGTTATTCAGCGATTTTTCGAAATCAAGAATCGGTTCCAGCACTTCATATTCGACTTCAATGAGCGCGAGGGCCTTTTCCGCGATTTCTTCAGTGACCGCGGCGACCGCCGCGACTTCGTCACCGACGTAACGGACATATTCATCGAGGACGAATTTATCGTGCGGCGACGGTTCGGGATAGCCTTGGCCGGCGCGCGTAAAGGAAACTCTGGGTACATCGTGATAGGTTAAAACGAGCTCCACGCCTGCTAAAGCGCGGGCTTTACTCGCATCAATCTTCTTAATGTGGGCAAAAGCATGTGGGCTTCTCAAAATTTTAACGATGAGGGAATTGTCGTCGGCTAAATCATCCGTGAAGGCCGGACGGCCCATCATGATGCCCTTGCCGTCGATGGAACGGGTTTTATTGTTGATTACTTTCATTTTTCGTTCCTCACATAGCGCTTGATGGCTTCAAATTGCGCTTGGTAACCGGAACAGCGGCAGAGATTGCCGACGACGTATTTTTTAATGTCTTCGTCGGTCGGATTGACGAGTTCGCGTTTGAGGGCGTACGCCGTTAAAGCAAGTCCGGAGTTACAGAAACCGCACTGATCGGCGCCTTCGTCTCCGAAATAATGGCTGATGAGTTCAATTTCTTCTTGCACGCCTTCGACGGTCGTGACGCGATGGCCTTCGACGCGGAGAGTCAGGAGCGAACACGATAAAATCGGTTTGCCGTCCAAGAGGACCGAGCAGGCGCCGCAGGACGATTCGTTGCAGCCGTTTTTAACGGAGGTGATGTGGTTACTGCGTAAAGTCTCAAGGAGAAATTCGCCGGGTTTGACATCAAAGACACGATTTCTTCCGTTTAAGATGAACTTAACCTTCATGGTGCGCCACCTCCTCTAGACCGCGACGGACATAGGTGCGGGCTAATGTTTTGCGATACGATTCGCTGGCGGTCGACGTGGTCAGGAAGCCAATGGCTTCAGACGCCAACTCAGCGGCTTTTTCAAATTCGGCAAGGGTAGGATTCTTTTGCCCGTTCAGATACTCCATCGCTTTCAGCGCCAAGACGGCGCCGGCCGGGCGAGCGCCCACCGCGATGACATATTTTTCTTTAAAGTGCGTGACCGCTACATTGAGAATCGCAAAATCGAGGACGGTATTGGATACTTTCTTGAAATAGCCGATGCCAGGCTCTTTTTTAATGATGATGGACGTCAGGATATCGGTGGTTTTTCCTTTAGCGCTCAGGTATTGTTCAAGGCTCATTTCTTTTTTGGGAAAGAAAACCAAGGTAACAGGAAGCGTCAATAATGAGGTCAGCAAATCGGAGAACGCGAACCGTCCGGCGACCGTGCCGCCGACCGTGGCTAAGCGTCGGAAAGCGACGCCCATGATTTGGCTGGTGGCGCTGCTGAGGAAACCGCCATTAAGGGATTTGACTGCAGGATGCGTTTCAAAGTCGCGGAGACTCACCATGGCCCCAATTTCGAGGACGTCGTGTGTGTCTTTGATTTGGTCTAACTTTAAACCGCTCAAATCGATGAGGGTGTTCGCGTTGGTGGTTGTTTTCTTAACCCACAGCCCACCGCCGAGTACGATATTGCTCGGGTCTTGTAGGAGCGTCTTATGGGCATCCTCTAACGAGGTGGCCCGGTGAAAGTGCTTAATTTCCATGCTTGAATTCCTTTCCTAGGGAGTCTATGAATGCACTATAATCTTCCATCGTATCGATATCGGTCAGAATCTGCGGATCGTCGGTTTTGATTATTTCATAATCATGCCGGTCACGGAATACCTTGAGATTGCTCGTTCGCGGCTCAGCCAATAGTTCTTTTTTTAAGCTCGCCGTCAGAAATAACGGATGCCCGGTTTTTCAGAGATACACAGGAACGCGGAGCGGCTTGCTCCCACGTAGAAGCTTCCGGTAGGTCTCGGGTCCCACGAGGGGGCAATCGCCCGGGAGGATGAAGAAGTCCTCTTCCACTTTGGACACGCCGGCCAGCACGGAACTGAACATACCTTCTTCGTAACGTTCGTTGTAGACGACCGTCACATCGGCCATATCGTGAACTAGTTCACTGATTGCTTGGTGATGTTTTCCACTCACGACATAGATATGGGAGACAAACGGACGTAAGCCAGTAAGCGCATGCCAAAGCAAGGGTTTTCCCAAGTACATTAAGAGCATTTTATTAGTTTGGGCACGGCTGGAATGGCCAGCCGCCAAAATAATTCCTTGAGCCATTGCTTCGCCTCATATGGATTTAGTTGGACGGGTATTGCTTGATTTCGCTTTGCTTTTTAATAAGGATGCCAAGCGATTTTGGGCACTTTCCCGGTATGGTTTAATTATATAGAAATACGATAGTATTTACAACTGCGGTTTTTCGTTGTTTTTCGCCTTAAAATCTAAGCGAAATATCCTCTAGACAAAAAACGCCTTATTGTCCCTAAATGAAGTAAAATGTATAATGAATCCATTGCTTAGCAATACCACACCAGAAAGAACGAAAGAGGAATAAAAAAATGAGCCGATATGTCATCTCCCTCGGCGGCAACGCCCTTGGGAACAACGCCGAAGAACAAAAGAAATTACTCGTCCACGTCGCCGAGCCCATCGTCAGCCTGATCGAAGCCGGCCATGAGGTCGTCATCGTCCACGGAAACGGTCCGCAAGTCGGGATGATCAACCTGGCTTTTACTGAATCGAAATCCGCGCCCGACATGCCCTTTCCGGAATGTGGCGCGATGAGCCAAGGCTATATTGGCTTCCACTTACAAAACGCCATCCAGAACGCCTTAGCCAAAAAGCACATCGAGAAACAAGTCGGCACGTTGGTGACGCAGGTCGTCGTCGATGAACACGACCCGCTTTTCCTTAGCCCAAGTAAGCCCGTGGGTGCTTTCTATAGCAAAGAAGAAAGCGAAAAAATCACGCTTGAAAAAGGCTATGTGATGAAGGAAGATTCCGGCCGCGGATATCGCCGCGTCGTGGCTTCCCCATTACCGATTGACGTCGTCGAGAAAAAGATGATTCTCTCTTTATTGAAGGACAATCACGTCGTCATCTGCGCCGGTGGCGGCGGCATCCCCGTCATCCGTCACGAAGGCCAGCTTACCGGCATCGCCGCGGTCATCGATAAGGACTACGCCAGCGCTAAAGTCGCTGAGCTCATTGACGCCGACATCCTCGTCATCCTCACCGCGGTCGATAACGTCTACGTGAACTTCAATAAACCTAACCAAAAGAAATTAGAACTCGTCACCATGGATGAGATTGAAGCCTTCTCCAAAGAAGGACAGTTCGCCAAAGGCAGCATGTTCCCGAAAGTCCAAGCCTGCCTCATGTTCCTCAAAGGCAAAAAGAACAAAACCGCGATCATCAGTTCGCTCGATAAAGCGGTCGATGCCTTCGCTAAAAAATCCGGCACGATTATCCACTCATAAAGCAACAAAAAAACGCCACGCGATGTGGCGTTTTATTTTAACAAAATTTCTAGTGAATCACGCGGACGCGGATGACACCTTTTAGACCAGCGACTTCGTCATGGAGACAGGTGCCGTCGGCACAGGTCTTCGTGGGGTGTTCGAAGTCAACGATCGTGGCGGCATAAGCGCCTTTGAATTTGAAAATCGAAGTGAGGACTTTGGCTCTCGCTTCAGCGGCTTTCACGATGCTGCCGCTCAGGCCTTCCACGTTCTCGTGGAGGACGACCAAACGATGGACGAAATTGGGCTTCAGTCCGAGGTCAATATTCGGGAAGTTTACTGAGTTCACGATGATGCCATGTTCGATGAAATCAACGATTTCTTTGGCGGCCATCACGGCACAGTTATCTTCGGCTTCCTCGGTCGAAGCGCCAAGATGGGGAATAGCGATGACGCCTTCCATATTCGCGGTTTCGAAATTCGGGAAGTCAGTGACGTATTTATGGACTTTCTTACTCAGTAAAGCGACTTTGATATCGGCATCGTTGACGATGGCGTCACGGGCTAAGTTGAGGATGACGACGCCGTCTTTCATCTTAGCGATGGAGTCCTTGTTGATCATGCCTTTGGTGGTCGGGAGTAACGGGACGTTCAAACTGATGAAATCAGCCACCGCATAGATCTCGTCGCCGGAGGCAACCAAGGTAATGCCGCTCGGGAATAAATGCTGGTTCTTTTTGATGGTATCGGCGGAGGGTTCGTAGCCATAGACTTTCATGCCCATTCCAGCAGCGGCGCCGGCAATGAGAGCGCCCACGGCGCCAAGACCAAAAATACCAATCGTTTTGCTTAAGATTTCTCTCCCGGCAAACGCGGCTTTGGCTTTCTCCATATTTTTGTTGATTTCGACGTCGGTTTTATTCTCTTCGACCCACTTCATCCCGTGATAGATATCACGTGAGGCTAGGAGCATGCCGGCGATCGTTAATTCCTTAACGGCGTTGGCGTTGGCGCCTGGGGTGTTGAAGACGACGACGCCCGCTTTGGCGTAGGGTTCAAGCGGGATGTTGTTGACGCCGGCGCCGGCTCTTGCGACGGCAAGGACATTGGCCGGTAAGGTCATCTCCAGCATGTTCGCGCTACGGACTAAAATAGCCTCCGCGTTGGCGACGTCTTTGGTCACTTGGTATTCCTTAGGAAGGACGGCAAGCCCTAAGGGAGAAATGTTATTGAGGCAAAGGATATTTTTCATAAATCCTCCTATTTAACGTGTTCGGCTTCGAATTTTTTCATGTAGTCGACTAACGCCTGGACGCCGGCCATCGGCATGGCGTTATAAATCGAGGCGCGCATGCCACCGACGGAACGGTGACCCGGAAGGTTGCTGAATCCGGCTTTCTTGGCGCCTTCAAGGAAGGCTTCGTCAAGTTTAGGATCGCCGGTGCGGAAGCAGACGTTCATGAGTGAACGGGACGCTTTTTCGACCGTGCCCTTAAAGATCTTGCTTGAGTCGATGTAGTTGTAAAGAATCGCGGCTTTCTTCTCGTTATTGGCTTTGACCGCTTCGAGTCCGCCGATACTGAGGAGATACTTAAAGACAAGTCCACAGATATAGATGTTGTAGGCCGGTGGAGTGTTGTACATCGAGCCGTTGTCGGCATGAATCTTGTATTGGAGTAAGGTCGGGGTTCCCGGTAGCGGCGGGATGGCCAGTAAGTCTTCACGGATGATGACGATGGTCACGCCGGCCGGACCGACGTTCTTCTGCGCGCCGGCAAAGATGAGACCGAACTTGGTGACATCTAAGGGTTCGCTTAAGAAGCAGGACGAGGCGTCGTTCACTAAAATCTTGCCGTGGGTATCCGGATAGGATTTGTATTTTGTGCCGAAAATCGTGTTATTTTCGCACATATAGACATAATCCGCTTCCGGAGTGTATTTGAGGTTCTTGAGGTCTGGGATATAGGAGAAGAGTTTGTCTTCAGAGGAGGCGATGATATTGGCTTTGCCAAAAATCTTCGCTTCGTCGTAGGCTTTCTTCGCCCAGTGGCCGGTGATGATGTAGTCCGCGACGCGGTTCTTCATCAGGTTCATCGGTACCATCGCGAACTGCGTGGTTCCGCCGCCTTGAAGGAACAGGACTTTGTAGTTGGCCGGGATGTTTAAGAGCTTACGTAAGTCGGCCTCCGCTTCATCGATGATTCCCTGGTAGGTTTTCGAACGATGGGACATCTCCATCACGGACATGCCCGAATCTTTGTAGTCGAGCATTTCATCGGCTGCTTGGTGAAGCACCGATTCCGGCAGCATGGCTGGACCCGCCGAGAAGTTAAAGATACGTTTCATATGATATTTCTCCTTTTCTTTTATTATATGATTTTTTTACATTCGAGGTAGTAGCGCTTTTCGACGGCGTGTCCCATCGAGAAACTCTTGCGAGGCAAGACTTCGTCGTGGGCGATGTAATCGAAGAGGTCGCCTTTGGTGAGCGCGGGCATCTCGATGGCCACCGCATTCTCATGCTTATCGGCAATCTCGACTAAGTGCTCCGCGCCATGGATGTAGTCCACCGTGGATTCTGGATTTTTCTTTAAATACGCGTCGATATAGTCTTGGACGATTTTGTAGGCCATCGGGCCGTTTTTCGGCATGCCTTGTTTGATTTTCCCGGTTTTCTTCGAGTACATCATGCCGACGTGTTCGCCTTTAAGAAGGGCCTGTAAGCCTGGGATAAAGTCCGCTTTGACGTTGAAAACGACACGGTGTATGGCTTCAAAATCGATGCCTTCGTCGTAGAGGTTGATAACCTCGACTAAAGCAAAACGGGCCGGATGGTTTTTTTGCTGCTCTGGGGTCAAATGGGCTTTGATATTTTCCCAGTGGGTTTTCGCGGTCGCAAGCGAATGGTTCCCGTCGCCGACGGCAAATAGGAGACCCTCGGGCTTGCCATCTAAAAGATGGTAGAAGGATTCGATGACGGGTTTCGTATCCGTGATTTTATAGCCCCGGAGATGGCCGCCTTTTTGATTGAGCTCAAAGTCATAGACGCAAGGGAATTCCTTCCGGCGGTCATATAACTTCTCGATGATCGACTTTTTGGGGTCGTCCACCAAAATCAAGGTGTGCGGCACTTCCACCGGCGCATGCTCACGTATTTTTAAACGTGGCGGGATGCGGTCTAAAATCGTCGCTTCGGTCGCGCGAATCGGAGTTTTCAGTCCCTTTTGGAACGTGTAGTCCTCAAGGTCAATCGCGATGACTAAACCAAGACGGCGTTTGACATAAGGCGTCGAGCGTTCGACCAAAATGAAACATTCGCCGATGTCTTCGAGGACATTGGTTTTGAGATAAGAATCAATGGTTTCATTAATCGTTTTAATGTAGGTGACATTATCAACGACGGGTAAATAGGCTTCCGGAAAAATCATATGAAACGTGGACGGAGCGTTCCCAATCAACGTCTTGAGATCATTCCAGTATTCGATCTGGCTGGTGAACTGGTCACAGGCGATGACCGCGAAGCGGGTCATGTCAGTACCGCTTTTCGGGAGCAGTATGTGAGGAGCTCTGATGGTATGTAACGGTGACATTTTTAGATGACGCCTTCGGCAACCATGGCCTGATAGACTTTAAGGAATCCGGCGATGTTCGCACCGAGGACTAAGTTGGTCGGTTGTCCGAACTTGGCTCCGGTCTCGTGGCATTTCTTGAAAATGCTCTTCATGATGTCTTCGAGTTTCTTGTCGACTTCTTCAAACGTCCAGGAGAGATGCATCGCGTTTTGGCTCATTTCCAGGCCAGACACGGCGACTCCGCCGGCGTTTGAGGCTTTGCCTGGTCCAAACAGGATGCCGTTCTCAATGAAGTAACGGGTGGCTTCTAGGGTGGTCGGCATGTTGGCGCCTTCCACGACCATGTAGCAGCCATTGGCGACTAAGGCCTTGGCGTTATCGATATAGATTTCGTTCTGGGTGGCGCACGGTAACGCGATATCGCACGGCGTGTTCCACATTTCTTTCGGGTTCGGGTTGAATTTGGCGGTTGGATAAACTTTTAAGTATTCGGCGGTATATTCGCCTTTTGCTTCGGAAAGTTTGTAAATCAAGGGGACGTCTAACCCTTTTTCGTCGACAATGAAGCCGTTGATGTCAGACATGGCGACGACTTTGGCGCCGAGGGCTACCGCTTTGACAGCGGCGTGTTTGCCGACATTGCCAGAGCCCGAGATGATGACGCGTTTACCCTTAAGGGTATCCTTTTTGAATTCTTTTAACATTTCGCTAGCAAAATAAAGTAATCCAGAACCGGTGGCTTCCGTACGGCCGAGCGATCCGCCAAAGGGGATGCCCTTGCCAGTGAAGGTGCCGGTAAATTCGTTCGTTAATTTCTTGTACATGCCGAACATATAACCGACTTCACGGGCGCCAAAGCCTAAATCGCCGGCTGGGACGTCAGTATCGGGTCCGAGATAGCGGAAGAGTTCCGTCATGAAAGCTTGGCAGAAACGCATGACTTCAGCGTCGGACTTTCCGCGAGGATTGAAATCCGATCCGCCTTTGCCGCCGCCCATCGGGAGGCCGGTAAGGCTATTTTTAAAGGTTTGTTCGAAACCCAAGAATTTTAAAATAGATAAGTTAACGGATGGATCAAACCGCATGCCGCCTTTGTAAGGCCCGATCGCGGAATTGAATTGGACACGGTAGCCGGTGTTGACTTGGATTTTGCCTTTGTCATCGACCCACGCGACACGCATGGAGACGATTCTTTCCGGGACGACGATGCGTTCCAGGATAGCATTTTTTTCGATACCGGGTTCCTTTTCGACGAGGAGATCCATGGAATCGAAGAATTCTTCCACCGCTTGCAGGAATTCCGGTTCATTCGCATACTTTTTTTTGACGCCATCAAAAACGTCGTTAAGATATTTACTCTTATACACTTTTGTTGCCCTCCATATGGCTTTATTGTTCTCTACGGTCTTGCCGTTTTCAGCATTGAGAAGAAAATATATGGACTACATTTTAGAAGAGAGAAACGTGGCTGAAATTCTATCTATTATTGTACATTGAGAGCGCTTACTTAACAAGATGAAAAAAAGCGTGTTGTCTTTTAACAACAACGCTAGGGATTTTGATTTATTTATATTGATTGTGATAATTGATTTTGAGTTTGAGGAATTCCGCCATTTCAAGAAGCACGTGATAGAGCTCCGCGCGGTGTTCGAAAGAGGGACGGTCAGCCGGCAGAGGCGAGATTTTGAAATCGGCAAAAAGCTGGTCGAGATTGGCTTTCATTTCCAAAGCATAATTCGCAGTCCCGATTTTCCCTTTGAAGGATTTCAATTAGTTTTGGACGATGCGTTTTTCGGGAATGTCAGCGACTTGTTTTAATAGCGTCTCCACGCGTTCGAGAATTGCGGTTTGGGCGTTTCGCATCTCTAAGTATGCCGCGCGTTGGTCGGTCTGGACGAAGTAATGGTTCTCAATGTCGTAAAAGAGACGCCCGCGCGCTTCGGAAAGTAACGTCCTGACATGGCTGAAGTCCACTGCTTCAGTAGACGCCATCGCTTGAATCAAATGGTCAATCTCTAAGTCGATCTGCGCAATCGATTGATGGATGATGCGGTCGTGTTTCGGCATATATAAATTGAGTAAGAACGCCAAGATAATACCTATCAAAAGAATGTACGTGGCGTTGAGGGCAAACCGATAGTCTTGTTCGATATAGATTTGCGACACTAAAACGAGGGCCACGGAAAGTCCGCTTTCGATTTTGAATAGGAAGCTGAGGGTGGCCAAGACGGCGATGAAAATAATCAGTACCCAGAAGTTATATCCAAGCCAGACAAATAACAAGGACGCTAACCCAAGGGCAAGAAAGGAGTCGATGATCCGCATGATGGCGACCTTAATGGATTTTTTACGGGTAGGCTCAAGGCTGAGAACAACGATGACGCCTGCAGTATAGATATAGCTGAGATGGAATAAAGCAATGAGAATGCCTAAAACAAAACCCACGATCATCTTGATGAGGATGACGATGCGGGCTTGGGTGCTGGTGGTCGATGAAAAGTATTCTTTGATCATAGTTATTATTATATCGTCATTGGCGTCCGCTATGTTTTTAGGTGCTTAGAAAAGCGTTCCGGACATAATGGCTTGCAAGGTGCCGCATTCAAAGAAAATATAGATGCCCAGCAAAATGAAAATCGTGGCTACGATGGGACGTTCGTATTTTTGTAGGAAAGCGGTCAAGGGTTTGATTGAAGTCATCCACCACGCGATGCCTAAGAACACAAAGGTGGCGACAACATAAACCCCGAGATTAAAGAGTATTTCAGTCAGATTCATCGAGGCAAATAACGGGATATAAACGCCTAAATCATCGCCGCCCATGCTGAGCGTGATAAGGACGATTTCGAGAAAAGCCCAACGCGCCAACTTTTTTTCGGACCCGGCTTTTTCGTCATCGCCATCGCCTTTAATCGCTACCTTAAGGCCTAACGCAAACGGGATTAAACCCAAAAAACCAAGTAAGGCGTGCGAGGGTACAAAACCAAGGATGAATGAAATAGAAGCCGAAATCGTAAAGAGGGTTAAAGAACCTACGAGATATCCTAAAGCCACGGTCCAAGGGTTATGGCGGTTTCTTCCTCTGGCGAAAAGCACAAAGAGCACAGGGAGTTCATCCATGCTGGTGCCGAGATAGGCAAGAACGGCGGTCACAATCGCTAGAAACATGTTTTCGGTCCTTTTTAATGACTATTTTATCATAGGCTCGCAAGCCGCGGTTTAATCAGGTGTTAATTCAATGAAAAAGGCGCACCGCGTGCGCCTTTTATTAAGATCTTATAGGACAAAACCGCGTTTAGAAGAAAGTGCCTCTGGCTTGTTTCTTGATTTCGGCGGATGTGCTGAACGGAATGCGGGTGGTATAACCGGCTTTCGCGGCGACGATCATCTTCGCCGGCCAATCGTTGATGTCTTTGT
>JAPLKQ010000095.1 GCA_026387995.1 Bacillota bacterium | reverse complement strand
AGTCGAATTCCTCAAGGATCTTTTTCGCATATTCAACCTTGTTGCTGAGTTCGTAATAGGGATTGAGTTTTTCTTCGCCTTTAAAACCCTTGATGAAATAACGTTCAAAGGTCAGGATGTCTTCTTTGCCGTAGATGGGCGAATAACGCCCGCAGGATAAGTACCAGCACAGGTCGCCGGCCTCTTTTCGGTCGTGCTCGTTCGTCAAGTAGTAGCCATTACGCACTTCTTTATCAAAGTAATCGAGCAGTTCTTTGCCTTCGCGGGAGAACATGCTGGCGAAATGGCCCTTCTCGTCCATCGGGATACACCCGTGGAACAAAAGATTGCCGTTACAGATGAGGTACATCGAGCCGTGGCTGATAAGAAAGTTGGCGTGGGTTCTCAGTTTGACGGAGTGGGCGAACTCGACTTCCAAGGTTTCCATCAGTTCGGTTTCTTCCGCGGTCAATTTTTCGGGGTGAACCGGGTCCACGGTCGGAAAATGGGTATCGTCCAGTTTATAGGTACGGCCTTTGAGGACAATCGTGCCTTTGGTAAAATCGGCTTTCCGCCATTTATCGAGGTAATCGGCCTGATATTCATGATGTTTCATGATTAGTTGGCTTTCGAGCTTAAAGGCAATGACGGCGATGGCTTTGTGCATTTTCGAGAGTACGCTGGTGCCGTAGTCTTCGCCTTTTTCGGCGAGGAAGGGACGTGGCATGAACGCGAGCGCTTTATCGTCCGCATAATTCTTGATGGCGAACGTAACTAACGGCCGTAAAGAAATACCATAACCTTCTTCCAAAGTGGACAACGTGTTATAACGGCAGTTCATGGCGATGACACTGCTGATACAGGCCCAGTTTCCCATGGCGGCGCCGATATAGGGAATATCGTGGTTGCCCCACGTCACGTCGCAGTGATGATGAGAAATCAGGACATCCATGACTTTATAAGCCGCCGGCCCACGGTCATAGATATCGCCGAGGATATGCAGGTGGTCGACGCTGAGGCGCTGAATCAGTTTACTCATCTCGTGGATGAAGGCTTCGGCCCGACCGGTATCGATGATGGCCTGGGTGATTTGGGCATAGTAGGCTTCTTTATTCAGGACAAAGTCATGGCTTTGCATGAGTTCTTCGATGACATAGGCAAAATCGGGGCTCATGGCTTTTCGGACTTTGCTCCTCGTGGACTTACTGGCCACGACTTTAAGGATATCGATGAGATCGGATAAGGTCTTTTTATAGAAGGCTTCGTTCAGCACGCCCTGGCTCTTCATTAACATCAATTTCTCGGTCGGGTAATAAATAATCGTCCCGAGTAAGTTTCGGGCCTCTATGGTGTAGTCCGGGAACGTTTCGTCGACTTTGTCTTTGATGACGCCGCTGGCGCTTCTTAAGATATGGTTAAAAGCCTCGTACTCGCCGTGGATGTCGCTCAGATAGTGCTCCGTCGGTTTGGGGAGGTTCAGGATGGCTTTCAGGTTGATGATTTCGGTGGCCGCGGATTGAATACTCGGATAAGACTTGCTGAGTAACTGCAAGTAATCGAATTCGGTGTTTTCCATGGGATACCCTCTATGTGTAATTATATATCAGGAAATAGTTATACTCCATCAACCAATAAAAAAAGCGCTTTAATAAGCGCTCCTAAGGATGCCGTTTTGAAGGCATGACCGCCAAAAAGCCAGTGGTTATCGCGGCGTACAGATGTACCACGCCGCGCGAGTCCCCACTTGAACGATCCGGACTTGCGAAAAGCAAGCGCTCAGTTCTTGTTCCGCCTCTTTGATAAAGCGGAAATAATCCCCGCCCTCAAGCCATTCGACGATCGAGGTCAATAAGGCGCGCTTTTGATTATAGTCATAGATAATGACGTATTTTCTACTCACGCGGCTCATTTCCGCATACATTTTTTCTCTTTCCTTTTTCTGCAGCCCGTGAGCGACATAAGAGGCGATGGACAAATCAAAGGATCGATCGCTGAAAGGCAGCTTCTGAAGCACGCTTCCTTGCACAAAACTGATGGCGTCGTTTTCCGGATGTTTTCGCGCGATCGTGAGCATTTTGGGCGCGGGGTCAATTCCGGTGACCGTCAATCCTTTTTCATGAAGCACCGAACAGAGAGCGCCGGTCCCGCAGCCCACATCAAGGATGGAGGCGAACGCCGTTAAGTCAAACGCTTGCCGGGCGCCTTCAATGGCGCTTTTAAAATTGACTTTTTGCCTTTGATAAAATAATCCATAAACCGGCGCGATGAAGTTAAAGAGGAAGTTGTTATTTTTTTTGCTCAAAGGAATACCTCACTTGATTGACCTTGTTGTGTGATTCAATATAGGTCAAATGAAATCAATCTTCAAGCAAGGTGCTGTCAACCGCGATTATGCCTTATGCGATTTCATGATTTCGATGCCAGCTTGGGTTCCCAAATCCTCATAGACTAATTTTCCCCGATGGAAAAGACGGATCCGTTCGATCATCAGGCCGTCGCGAGGGGCGGCTAACTCGGTTTGCACGGTGGAAGCCACCAATAACTCAAGTTCATAACGGCCACGTTTGACACGATATTCGGCGCGTCCATCCCCCACTTGCTCAAGGGTGATTTTGGCGCCATTATAAGTCGCAAACCGATATTCTTTCCCCTGATAGAGCAAATTCACGATTAACCCTTGGAAATGCCGGCCCATAAAGGGAATATCAGCATATGAAAAGAGTACCGACGTCGTGATGTCCGAGAAGTGATTCGACTGAAACCAGACATAAGCCTTGGGAAAAGACCTTCCCCAGTCTTTCTCGGCGTAACCTTTGCTATGATGGAATTCAATCGTGGTTTCATTCAGGGTCAACTGACCTTCTAGAAAATGCGTCATGCTGACGACGCCATGGTAACATTCCATAAAGCCCAGATAACCAAAAAAGCCCATGATGTTTGGCGAAAACAAACTTCTTCGGATCGGGGTTAAACCCGACAACTGAATGTCGCCGATGAGATTGAGACTGTCATTCTTGAGATCGACAGAAATGCGGTCATTAGAAAAGAAATTATCGCCTATCTTGATAAAAAAGTTTCGGTTGCCATAAGAAAATTAAGCTGGGTCGTACCCTCGCTGGTGTATGAGACAAAAACTTGGATGAAGGCGTGAGGATCCGCTTGGGCCAAACTAATCCCGGGTATGAACGCGACCGTATATCGCTTGTCGCTGCTGACTAATTTATAATACCAACCTTCAAAGTACCGATTTTTCTTTCGGTTTCCCTGAAAATATTCCGGGTGGAAGATTTTTCTGAGTGACATAAACCTTTCCTTTGTTTCGCTGACACGCGTAGCGAAGCGCCGTCTTAACGGGTATTTCTTATTATAACTGAAAACCTAGGAATTCAAGAGACTGCCGCTCCCATCACACTACATAGAGGAACAAAACGAAAAAGCAAAGCTAAAGAAAAAGCGCCTTTTCAAGCGCTTTTGAAGTTACATTCCGCAGATACCTTTGGTCGTGGCGTTCGTATTGCCCCAAATCTTACAGCCGTACTCTGGATGGTCGATGAATGGGTTACGGTTGCCTTGATAGGCATAGACTGCGTTATTTCGTTGAATCTCGGAGGCGTCGATGGAATAAGCAAGATTCCATTTCAGCAAATCAGATAGTTTTCCCATCGTTTTGTTCAATGCGTCATCAGTATTTAAGTCTACTAAACTGAGACCGGATTGGGTACGATAACGGACCGCCATAAAAAGAATAATTCGAGCAGCAATCCCGCGATATTTCAACTGTGCACCAGTGACCGCGGTCCCTGGGTCCCAAGTTCCTGTTCCCGTCTCGGCAAAGAAACTATTTCCTCGGGAAGAATTGTCGTTTTTATATGCGGGACGAATCATATGCGGATCAGCGCCTGGACCTGTCGTGTCAACGCCGCGGGAGTTCGGCCACACGTGCTCGCGATTGATATCACCTGAGAAACTGCTGAAATCCCAAGCACGGGAAACACCCGTATAAAAACAAATGACATTCGATGAATTTGTCGGGTCAACATCGCTTGTTTTGTAGACGACGTCCAAATTGTCATAGGTGCAAATCTTGGTTTGGACTTTAATGAGGTTTTCAAGTGCCGTTAAAAGCGCAGTATCGGTGGCCGTTTGCGAAATACTGTCATAGTATGTCCCACCATAGGTCGAGCCAGAGGAAGAAGTTGTATACGATGAAGAACTTGACGAACTGCTGGATGAGGATGAACTAATCGAGGTCGATGAACTTGTGGAAGAGCTGCTACTTGAAGTCGATACCGAGGATGAACTGCCAGAAGACGCTGAGCCGCCATATAGGAAAGAAATAGCCGATAGATAGAAACGTTTTCCGGCGGGCGTAGAAATCGTAAGATTGGTCGATGAAGTAGCAGCGTTTATACCAAAGGTCAGCGACGTTACACCTGTCTGGACGGTCCCAGTCGCTGAGGCTGTGCCATTGGTGACTGTCACTAGACTGACGTCAGTTCCATAGGCTGCGACCGTTAACGTGACGGATGAAATCATAATGCCGCTTGCAAAATTAAAACCAAGACTGCCAGCACCGGTCGTTAAGTTGCTCGAGGCAATTTTCAGACTGGTAAAACTTGCATAGGGAAAGATTTTGACCGCTGTCAAGGTGCTTATGGTAACACCAGTTGAAGTGAAATAGGTCTCCGGGTTAGCGACAAGGGTCGCTGAAATGTCTGTTGTTTCGGCTGCAGTTGAAGCGCCATTAATAAGGTGAATGGTCCCCGTTTGGATGGTTTCCGATGAACTACTGGAGGTATTGGGCGTGCAACTATACACAATCGTCAGACTGGTTAAGTAAGTCGTGGAACTGCCCGCGGCGATTTTAAAGAAATAGGGGTTACTCGTGAACGTCACCTGGGTCGTGGATGTCAGGGTGACCGGATTGGTTGTCGGCATCGCCGAAGTACCCGTCGTCAAGGTTAAAACACCGGAAAAGACCGCGGTGATTTTGGTGATGGAAGTAATCTGCGTGGCGGCGTCATTATAGATTGCTCCGGTCGTGGCTTTCAGTTCGGTGTGATAACTGGGATTGTCCTTGACGTCTACATAATCGAAGGCCACGTAATGATTGATTTCGGTCCCGCCTCCATAGGCGCCGGCAGCGATGGTCGCCGGGGTGCTTTGGTCGAGGGTGATGGTGTAGCTGGTGGTTTCGCCAACGACGGGCCGGAAGTTGTTATTAGCGAAAAGAAAAAGGCACAAAACGAATAGAATATTAGCAATAAAAAAACTCTTGGTGTTTAATTTTCGGAACATATCTTATCCCCTTTGCCTAGGCCATTCCGCAGATGGATTTGGTGGTCGCGTTGGTGCTACCCCAAATTTTGCATCCATAGTTCCGGTCATCGATAAACGGGTTCCGGCAATGGCCCCAATGGGCCACCAAAGCTTCATTTCGTTGAATTTCAGTCGCGTCGATCGGATAGTCGAGGTTCCACTGGAGCAAATCCGACAGTTTTCCCATCGAGTTATTTCCGGTGCTGTCGTTAGTCAAATCGACGAGCTTGAGCCCTGCTTCATGCGCTTTGACGGCGCAGTACATGATGATGCGGGCGGCGATGCCGCGATATTTCAGGTTGTAAGTGCCAGGATCCCAGCTCGTCGGGGCAACGTTAAAGAAACTATTGCCGCGGGCGGAGTTTTCAGACTTCAAGGTCGGCCGTGTCATATGTGGGTCATTCTCGACGGCGCTTCCGCCACGCGAATTTGGCCAGACGTGCTCACGGTTAATCGTCGTGGCGAAACTGCCTGGCCATGTAGCGGACGTGCCGGAATAGAAGCCAATCAAGTTGGCGGAATTGTTGGGGTCGATATCGGTATAAATGTAGACGCTGCCCATACCGCTATAGG
>JAPLKQ010000173.1:2754-6161 GCA_026387995.1 Bacillota bacterium | reverse complement strand
TCGACAAGGGCGACGTTTTAGACGCCGTTGAAATTAAGGTCAAGAAGGCTTATCCGGCTTATTTCGATACCTATAACGAACTCGATAAAGTGATTGCCTTCCTCAACCCGATCGATAATCTTTTCTGCATCGGGCGGAACGGCCAGCACCGCTACAACAACATGGATCACAGCATGCTGACGGCGATGGAAACCGTTAAATGCCTGAAAGACCCCATAAATAATGACAAATCCATCATCTGGAAAGTGAATACCGAGAAAGAATATCATGAAAAAACTTCTGGAAAAGCTCAATAACTCAAAGTGCATGGCGTTTTTCCGCCGCCTGGCCACGAAGCGCTATTTTCCGCTACTCGTCGCCGGAGTCACCTTAATCATCGTCTATTTAGCTTACTTTATCTTCGCATTCTCCGGTCCCATCCCGGTCTTGACGGGCACGGAGACCGCAAGCGAACTTTGGGATATCTTCCGGGTCCTCCCCGACCAATATGATTTCTCCGCGTTAAAAATCACCATCATCATTTTGCTTATCCTTGAATCCATCGTCGTTTACGTGATGATCGACCAGCATATCATGACGGTCAACCGCGCGGTCTTCTTAATCTTGGTGGCCGCCTTCATCATCCGGGTCGGGTACGGCATCTCCACGGATGGCATCGTCACGCGGCAATACGACTTGAACGTTGGCGCCAATAATGGCAATGGCCACTACGGCATTACCATGTATATCTTTAATCATTGGGCTCTGCCCGACCGCCTGATCGATTCGCTCGGGAACTGGGACTTATCCGCCTCCTATGCGATGTATCACCCGATGTTTTCCCATATCACCTGGGCCTTATTCATGCATTTCAACTCGCTTTTCATGGGAAATAACATTTGGGTCCTTTATCAATCCATCCGGATTATGTCAATCTTCATATCGTGCATGTCGATCTATTTCATCTATCTCACGCTCAAGGAATTAAAACTGCAGGGTGGGATGCTCTTAATCGCTTTAGCCATCTTAGCGTTCTCGCCACCGCTCTATCGCCTCGCGGGGACTACCAATAACGACGCCTTAACCTATTTCTTCATTTTCTTATGCACCCTCTTTACCGTCCGTTGGCTCAATAAACCCACGATCGGGAACATCATCGGTATCGCAATCGGCCTTGGGCTCGGCATGGCTTCTAAACTTACCGCTGCGCTTCTCGCTTTCCCCGTCGCTGGCGTTTTGATTTACCGGCTGATTGTTTCCATCAAAGAAAAGAAACCATTCCCACTACTTCTTTCATTCGTGATCTTTGCGCTTGTGGTGTTCCCGTTGGGCTTATTCTTTCCGATTCGTAGTTACCTCCTCTATAACCAGCCCTTTACTTATATTTGGCATAACCTCAATCATGGCCTTTTAGTGGAAAACACCAATGTCTATGACCGGTTTCTAAGTTTCCCGCTCAGTCAGTATTTTAAGAACGTTTATGAAATCATCTGGAGAAATAGCGCCGGAACGCAAGATTATAATATCTACACCTCTGCGATGAAGAGTTTCCTCTTTGGGGAATTTTCCTTTGGCGACATCGTGCTTGCCGGGATTCTGCTCTTCGTCAACCTCATATTGGTGCTCACCATGGCGGTATCTCTGGTTTTCCTCATCTCAAATGCCATCTCGACTCGAAAAATCAATAATAAATATGCTGCTTTTTTCCTTGGTGGTCTCGGCATTACCTTCTTTATCAGTTACGTGAACTTCAACATTGTCTATCCCTACGGTTGCTCGATGGACTTCCGTTATATCATTCCTGTTATGTTCCCCATCGCTTTTATCGTTGCCGGCGGTTACGCATTAACGCAAAAAGCCACCGCATCTGGACGCGTCAGGCGCTTTGGCACTTACTTTTTCCCGTTGATCGTCGGGATTTTTTGTCTGGCTTCGATTGCTTTCTATATTTCCGCAATTTGATTATTTACGAATAGCTAATTGAATTTTGTTTTGGATTTGTTATAATTAGACACGCTGCAGGCATGGCGAAACTGGTAGACGCGTACGTTTGAGGGGCGTATGGGGTAACCCGTGAGAGTTCAAATCTCTTTGCCTGCACCATTTCTTAAATAATAAGGACTGAACCTAACACCGGTTCAATCCTTTTTTTGTAACAAAAAACCGTTAAAGAAAGCGCGGGTTCAAACGTTTTCAATGTTATGCTATCCTTCAAAGACAACACGATAGCTTTGAACAGTCACGGTAAGCCGAAGGGTACTAGAAAAGTCATCAATGCTGCTAAATGAAAAGGTCATTGGGATATGGTAATGCGAATCGGGATCAGCAATCCCAAATGTAAATGGCGTGCCGCCTAAAGGCGTATTAAAGATATAATAATCCGCTAAAGAGCAATTGATAAAAAAATAGCAATTATGACTTTCAGGAACAACGAGTGAGAGACTATCCCCATAGATCGGACGCGTCCTTGAACCGTATCAACTGACACAAAGGCATAGTCGCCTTCATGAACCTCATCCGAATAAACAGTCTCGCTTGAATCCGTTACCTCTCTTCCACAAGAAAAGAGCCCTAGCAATGGAAGCATTACGAGAAAAGTTGAAATCAAAAATAGTTTTTTCATTTTCCAAACATCCTATGTTTATTATAAATGAAGTAGTTTTATAAGCAACCGCGAATTAAAGAACAAAATAGAAGAGGTGAATATTTCTCTGTAATCGCCTTTAAAGGAGACCACAAAAATGGGCCACCGTCTTCTCCCGAGGTCCTCGTCCGGTTTAAGTTACAAGTTTAGCTAGTCTAGCAGAAATATTTGATTCTAAGCATCTTTTCCAATCTACTGTGACATTGCGCTCAGCAAATAGAAGGAGCGGAAGATACGCGCGTGCGTATTCTTCTTATAGATAGTCTTCAATGTGTTAAGTTATTTTAATTATTTTTTAGATTAAAATTATGGTAATTGCCATGAAAAGAGCTTCGTGTTTCATAGAGCAGGAAAGTCTAATATGTAAAAATAATCGTCGAAAAATAGGGCCGAAAGTAGTAAATTCATCACTTTTTTATGGTGTTATTGGAAAAAACACGAGGTTTTTATGCAATTTTCTAAGGTTGCGCTGTTTTTTTTAATTGACTGAATCGTCATCAAAAAACTTGGGCCTTTTTAATCACTGAAAAAACGGAAAATTATTTTGCTAAGCATTCTTATTGACATTGAGTATTGCCGTGATAAAATATCGAAGTGCGTGAGAAGATCATGCCATCGATTACAGAAAGGCGGGTATAGAAATATTCCATGATGAAAAATCTTAGATTACTGCTAATTCCTGCCTCGCTAATCTTTCTCTCTATTGCCTCCGTGTCGACCTTTGCATACTGGTTTAATGAAACCAACATCAACGACGTCAGTATTCCTGTTGGCGCGAAAACCG
>JAPLKQ010000173.1:0-2737 GCA_026387995.1 Bacillota bacterium | reverse complement strand
TTGGTGCGAAAACCGTATTAAAAGTTGAGGCGGGCGGGCAGACGGGCGGTAAACTTGTCCCCGTCGGAAGAGCGATTCATAGCGATGAGGTCGAATCAGTACAGCTTACCTACAACGTCGAGCTTTCCGACAAAGAAACCATCACCAGACCTCTGGACTTGGCGGTTACTTCACAGAATGTCTTGATCAGCGGGGCTAGCACTAATTCGAACTACGTCGTGATCGACATTGAGGCGCCGGCTACGATCCAGAACGTCAGTGTGACGGTTACAGTCACCGTATCGTTAATGGAACCCGAGTCTCAAGAAGTCGCAGATGCGCTCTACGGACAAACTATCACCTTTGAAATCGTCTTTGAAGCTCAGGTCTAGTCGTCAAGTTAAAGTAGTTTGTGAAAAAACAAACAGAAAAGAAGGAAAAAATTATGTTATTCAAATCCAAGAAGTTCGCCGTCTTAGGTCTCGCTCTCGCCGCCGTCGTTGCCACTGCTGGCATCTCTCTTGCTTACTGGGCTGCTTCCGTTAGCGGAAACAACACCAACGCCTCCGGCACCGTCCAAATCGGCGCTGGCCATGCTGTTACCACCACCGTCGTCGTCAGCGATGAATCCGGCACTGCTTCGTTAGTACCGGCCGGCCGCGCTGTTGGCGCTGAAGTCGAATCCGTTACCTTAAACTTCGTTGTTGACTTCAACAGCACCGCTGAAGCTGCCAATGGTACTTTAGGTCATCTCACCGTCACTGCCACGAGCGTCACCGTCGGCACGCACACCGATGATGCCATCACCTCTTACGTCCACATCGCCTTACCGGCCGTTGCTGACATTTATGCCGATGGCTCGACCGTTACCGCTTCCCCAGTGATTACCCTTGGCGAACCGACCCTTGCCGATTATGCCTCCGTCGCTGGCAAGACCATCGTGGTTACCTTCCACTTCGTCGTCGCGATTGCCTAATTAGAAAACCAATGCAAACCGCGAGGACGGCTAACAGTTAGCCGTCTTTCGCTTTTAAAGAAAGCATTTTGTGAGGCCAGGCGGTGGGTAAAACTGCCGCTGGTCTCGTGCCTTAGAAAGGATGTTCATGGAAAAGAAAACCGACAAAACCAAAAAGAAAACGTGGAAAAGCATAGTCTCTAACGTTATCTTCTGGTCCGTCGTAGGTTTCCTGGCATTCTATCTTGGCATGGTGAGCTTCTTCCCCGCTCAATCCATGGATCTGTTCGGTTTCTCCACCTTCGTGGTGACGACCGATAGCATGGTTCCGGTGATCAAGGTCAATGAATTCATCGTGGTTGTCAATACGCCTCATGACGAGCTGCAAGTCGGAGATATCATCACCTTTTACGCCGACGTGAATCTTGATGGTAAAGACGAAGTTGTCACTCACTACTTGGCGACCATTGGCACGACCGATACTGGTTCTACTTATTATAAGACGCACGCGTACGGGAAGAACGACATCAGCGAACGTGACTTTTGGACGCTCACCGATGCCGATATTATCGGCCAATATGCCTATTCCATCCCCGTGCTCGGTTATGTCATCAGCTTTATCCGTAGCCCTTATGGTATTGCCACGATCGGTGTTAACATCGTTGTCATCGGTTTAATCTACTACGTGATCAGCGACAAAAATAAGAAGAAAAAAGGGCCGGACGCTCCCGACACCTCGACGGTTACTAAAACCTAGAGTCTTCAGAGAGAAGCATGCAATTTGAAAAACCAATTTCTCAATAAAACCAAAGCCTGGATCATCAAGAAACGCAAATTGCTTTATGCGGTCGTTCCGTATTCTCTTTTATTGCTGACTTATTTGTTCCTCCCCTTCGTCACGGGAAAGAACTTTTATCAGATATACGGCTACAACCAAACGATATCGATTAATATCGATGCCGGCGAAAGCAGTCTCTACACTTCCCGTCTTCTGACCTATAAAGAAAACTCTCCGGATGCCGCTAAACCGGGCGATCGCGCCCTCTTTATCTCAGAGATTAGTGGCGAGACCTTAACGGTCGATGGCACGATTACCAGCGTCTTCCCCGATCAGCACTACTTCGTCGTCGAAAGCTCGCATGGTGTTTCCAACAACATCTATGATGCCGATTATGTCGGCTCATATGTCCGCGTTTCCACGTTTTTCGACCGTATCGCTTATCTTAACTTTAAATTGCCGGGACGCTTGCTTATCGGTGCCAATATCACGCTTCTCACCTACTTTATTTACTATTTAAACACTCGCAAAAAAACCGTACGTCAATAACGTAAGGAGGTATAAGAATGTCCTTCTGGAAAAGAGCAATCGCGACAAGCGTTTTAACGCTTACTTGCCTAACGGCTGCTTTTGGCACGAAACTTTCTTATGCTTACTTTGCCAATGCAGTGGCCGGAAACAATAGTAACGCCCATGGCTCGCTCGTGACCGGAACCTGGCATAATTACAATACGACCGGAACTGCAATTTCAACCGCAGCCGGCTTTTTCGTGATGTTAAACTCGAATAACTCAAACACGTACCACTTAACAAATAGCATTGATTTCACGAGTGTTACTTGGACGCCGAGTAACAATACCTTCAGTGGCAAATTTTACGGGAACAGTTTTACCCTTTCTAACTTAACGATTCCGAATTCTCACAAAGGCATTTTCAGTTCCACTTCGGCCGCTACGATTCAAAACTTCTACCTCGACAACGTTAAATTAGGAACGAGCTCCAGCCGCGCTCCCTCCGCTGCCGGC
>JAPLKQ010000043.1:1213-6558 GCA_026387995.1 Bacillota bacterium | reverse complement strand
CTTTTTTCGATTAAGCACGCGGTGATGTTATTGAAACTCAAGCGGTGGCGGACGGCGGCCAGTGACTTTGCCACTTCGTTGGGACTTCTTGGCGTCGGCTTGGCCATTCTTTTATCGACCAGCATTGGCACCCGAATCAAAAAAGCCCTGACCGAAGTGATTGGGGAAGACCAAATCATCATGACGTTAAAAAATCCCCGGCCCAATCTTTATTACGATACTTTTGCCGCCCCGATGGCGGAAATGGAAACCCTTCAAACGGATTTTTCTGATTTTGTGGATGGCATCGGTGTCACCTATCAAGCTAATTTCGAGGATTTTTTCAAAGATGGCAACGACTTGGTGATTGCCTCGACAGTCTATAAGGCCGCTTTGCCTTCTTTTAGCGTCCGTTTGGTGAATGATTTCGTATGGCTCAGTGAAACAGAAGAAGATATTTTGCCTTTTCGTCCGCCCAAAATGGAAAATGACGAAGTCGTCCTGGGGCTCCCTTTTGATGATTTGCTCGCCATCTGCACGGCCCTCAAAATCCATAAAAACTTTGCTTCGCTGAGCGAATTTATTACCGGCAATGATCTTTTTCTCTCTTTTGATCTCTTGAATGAAAGTTGGGCTTATGAGGACGAACAGATCGTTCAATTAATCGGCATCTTTGAAAGCGCGGAACCTTTGATCGTGCACGAAAACCATTTTTGGAATGAGTGGATGTTTGAGACGGCGATGCGTTTTCCCACCAGCGACAATGTGAGCGCGCCGAGTGACCGTCCGTGGGTGATGAAAAAGGTGCCTTATTTCCATACGCTTTCTGACCCCTTGGCCTTTTTAAATGCGGCGGGAAGCGACCCTCGTTTTAACCCTTACATTCTTGAGCGAGAGAGCTCTCAAAAAGATGCTCGCTTTTCCAAACGTGTCCTTGCTTATATCACCGACAAAAACGCCATTGACTTAAGTGACTTAGGCCCAATCAGACAATCAGAAATCGCCCTCGGCAACTATGTTATCGGTAGTAGCGGAGGATATGCCATCTTTCCTTCGGCCCTGATGATGGGCTTTGCCCGAGAGTGCTATTTCTCACCGAGTTTTTCGCTACTCGAAAAGACGGTTGACCTGCTGAGCGTGGTCTCGGCGTTGGAGCAAAATGCCGAGATTGTTTTGCCTCAGGGCGTGCTTATGGGAAACGTGCTAAAAACCGGTTCTGAAAATGTGCGGTTTTCCGCGACTCAAGAGGGCGTAGTTTGGGGCCGGAAAGCGGTAGGCCTTGACGAGATCGTCATCAGTCGGAAGATGGCCGAGAAATTCTTTGGCGGACCGCTCTCTGCGCTCGAGAAGACTCTCTTTACCGGAGTCACGACCGGAGAGACCGTCGATAGCACGGCGACGATTCGAAAAACGTTTTCTGAACCCGAATTAAAAATCGTCGGTGTCGTTGACGCTGCAATCTACAGCCTTTATCAAGACGAGCACTGGTCTCTTTCATTTTTTCGTGATCTGTGTGGCATCAGCGCCTTTAATTTACTTCCGAATGCAGTGGCGTTTGAACTCGCCAAAAACGCGGATTCGGCTGCCGTTCTCAGACGCCTCAATCATTATTTTCCGATGTATGAATTCACGAACCCCGCCGAGGCCATCAACAGCAGCGTTGATCTCGTGACGGGTTATGCCGAAAAAGCGCTCTTGGCGTTTTCGGTACTCGCCATTTTGGTTTCTACGCTCCTTTTGGGACTCGTTATCTATCTCTTTGCCGCTGAGAACCGACATGAACTGGTGTGGCTTAGGGCGCTCGGGATTCCCTATGGAGAAAGCCGTCAATTATTGCTCATGCCAGGGTACTTGCTTGCCACCTTTTCTTTCCTCTCCTCGGCTGCTGAATTAGCGATGCTGCAAGTCGCTATCGAGAAGATCTTGGACCAAGCGTTTCGTACCTCTTTTTCAATGACATTCAGTTTATTTCCGTTCCTCGCCATGGGAGCAGTGGCGGCGGCAATCGCGATGGGGGCTGGATATGCCGCTACGGCCCCAAAACTTTTTTTATAGTGGCGGCGGCAATCGCGATGGGGGCTGGATATGCCGCTACGGCCCCAAAACTTTTTTTATAGTATGCCCAGTGATTTTTTTAAAAAACCTCAATACAATGTTGTGGTATTTATTATAGAGTCGTGGTATGCTATTGCAGTAAACAAATTGAAGAGTGTTTACTTAAGTAATTACTTAAACAAAAATTCAGAAAGGTTTCGGTCCAAAAATGAAAGGTTCAGTCAAAATGTTCAACAAGGAAAAAGGCTACGGCTTCATTCGCACAGAAGACGGCAAAGATGTCTTTTTCCACTATTCTTCATTACTCATGGATTCCTACAAAGTCGCTGAAGTCGGCGAAAAAGTAGAATTCGACGTTGAAGAATCAGAACGTGGTCCAAGAGCTACTAACATCCGCAAGGTTGCCTAAATAGCACTCGTCACAAAGAAAGTCGCTTCGGCGACTTTTTTCTTTTGTCCAAATGAATTATACTTTAGTATGCTTATTTATAAGGGGGATTTACTATGCCATTAAAAGCCGGTATCGTCGGACTGCCAAACGTGGGTAAATCGACGCTATTCAACGCCATAACGAATTCCCATGTCGAGGCGGCCAACTACCCCTTTGCCACCATCAATCCGAACACCGGCGTCGTTGCCGTCCCGGATGCGCGCCTCGAAAAACTTTCCGCCTTATTCCACCCGAAGAAAACGACCTTCGCGACCTTCGAGTTTTTTGATATCGCCGGCCTGGTCAAAGGGGCCAGCAAAGGCGAAGGATTAGGCAACCTCTTCCTCGCGCATATCCGTGAATGCGACGCCATCGTCGAAGTGGTGCGCTGCTTTGAAAGCGCCGAGATCATTCACGTCAACAACAAAGTCGATCCGGCGAGCGACATCGAAGTCGTTAATCTTGAACTGGTTTTTGCCGATATCGACACGGTCACCAAACGCATCGACAAAGTCGAAGGCAAAGCCAAGATGCAAAAAGATAAAGATGCCTTGATTGAACTGGAAATCCTGACCCCGGTTCTTAACGCCCTTCAAGCGGGCAAACCGGCCCGGAGCGTCCATCTCACCAAAGATCAGATTGCTTTTGCCAAAGCCAATTACCATCTTTTGACCATGAAACCCATCATTTACGTTGCCAACTGCAGCGAAGACAATTATGCTGACCCGGAAAAGGACAAACACTTCCAGGTCGTGAAGAAAATTGCCCACGAAGAAGGCGCCGAAGTCATCGCCGTCTCCTGCGAGATCGAAGCGCAGTTATCTTCGCTTCCCAAAGCGGAACGGAATGAATACCTCAAAGATTTAGGAGCGACTGAATCCGGCCTCGATAAAATCGTGAAAGCCACGTACCGTCTGCTTAATCTCAGCACATTCTTTACCTGCGGCGAAGACGAATGCCGCGCTTGGACGTTTAAAAACGGAAGTTTGGCCCCGCAATGCGCCGGCGTCATCCACAGCGACTTTGAAAAAGGTTTCATCAAAGCGGAGACTTACCGCTACGAAGATATTATTAAATATGGCTCTGAACTCGCGGTCAAAGAAGCCGGAAAGTTACGGATTGAAGGCAAGGACTACGCGCCTAAAGACGGCGACGTCATGTTCTTCCGCTTCAACGTATAGGAGGCCCCTATGGAACGTATCGGATTTGCTAAAGACATTCATAAATTAGTGTTAGGTCGCCCCCTCATTTTAGGTGGGGTCCATATTCCCTTTGAAAAAGGCTTGCTCTTTTGCACGCGTTGACCGAAGCCATTTTAGGCGCGTTGGCCCTCGGCGATCTCGGAAAGCATTTTCCGGATACCGACGCCCAATATAAAGATATCGATTCCTCTCTGCTCGTTAAAAAAGCGGTGGCCTTGATGAAAAAAGAAGGCTATGCGGTCGGAAATGCCGACATCAGCCTCGTGCTTGAAAAGCCCCGCGTGGCGCCGTATATCGATGCCATGCGTGCCCATATCGCCTCGCTCCTAGAAGTCCCGGTCGCTTGTGTTTCAGTGAAAGCCGGAACCAACGAAGGGCTGGATGCCATCGGTCATGGCGAAGCGGCGGAAGCTAGCGCCATCGTCCTATTAAGGAAAGTCTAGTTATGGAAAAGAAAGTACGCGTCCGTTATGCCCCGAGCCCGACCGGTTTCTTACACATCGGCGGCGCCCGTTCGGCGTTATTTAACTACCTATTGATATCGAGCGGAATGTTGTCGGCGGGGAAGCCAGCCAACTGAATGATTTGATTTGGCTCGGCATCATCCCGGACGAATCCCCTGAACACCCGAACCCGAAGTACGCGCCTTACCGCCAGACCGAACGTTTAGAGACTTACCACAAATATGCCCAGTGGCTCCTCGAAAAAGGCTATGCCTACGAATGCTACTGCACTGAAGAAGAATTGCAGCATAGCCGCGACGAACAATTGAACCACGGCATTGCCGCGCCGCAATATGACCGTCACTGCTTGCATTTATCCGCCAAGCAAAAAGAGGCTTATCACCTTGCCGGCCGTAAACCTTGCATCCGTCTCAAAATCGTTGACCACCATGAATTGGCCTTTGACGATTTAGTCCGCGGGCCGGTGAAATTCAATAACGACGATGTCGGCGATTGGGTCATCGTGAAGAGTAACGGCATCCCGACCTATAACTTTGCGGTGGTCATTGATGACCATTTGATGGACATCACTCATGTCCTCCGTGGCGAAGAACATCTTTCCAATACCCCCAGACAGATACAGCTCTATGAATATTTTGGCTGGGATATCCCCAAGTTTGGTCATATGACCCTCATCGTGAACGAGAGCGGCAAGAAGCTTTCGAAGCGCGACCACGACGTCCTTCAGTTCATGTCCCAATACCGCGAGATGGGTTTTCTTCCCGAAGCGATTTTCAATTTCATTTTGCTCCTCGGTTGGACCCCAAGCGAAAACCATGAATTCTTTACCCGAGAGACAGCCATCAAAGAATTTGATTCGACCCGCTTATCTTCTTCGCCATCGACCTTCGACCCGAACAAGATGATGTGGATGAATAATCACTATCTTCGGGAACTTGATGATGTGCATTACTTGAATTTCATGAAACCGTTTATCGCCCGTCTCATCGATATTTCAAAGCGGTCGGATGCCTGGATTTTATTCCTCGCCAACCTCTTCAAAGAACAGATTCGCTACGGCGCGGAAATCGTTGAGTTAGCTAAGCCGTTATTCTTCCCCGTTATCAGCGAAGATCCCGAAGCGGTGGAAGTCATGCATTTGCCAACCACCTCCATGGTCCTTTCCGCCTTTGCCGAGGAAGTGGCAAAGCTCACGGATTTGGAACCGGAAACCGT
>JAPLKQ010000043.1:0-1177 GCA_026387995.1 Bacillota bacterium | reverse complement strand
GCCTTCAAAGCCGTCCAAGCAAAACTGGGCGTCAAAGGCAAACCGCTTTATATGCCGGTCCGTCTCAAACTGACAGGTTCGCCCCATGGCGTGGAGATGGTCAATATCATCAAACTGTTAGGAAAAGACGAAACCCTCGCCCGTTTAAGATAAACAATTAACTATCATTTATACTTATTAGTAAGTATAATTAGAAACGGTCATCAAAATGGAAGAAAAACGTATCAAAATCACCAAAACGCAATTGGTTGATGGCGAAATATCGACCACCGAATCCATCGGGACGGCGACCAGCCTGACCGACGATATGACCATGCTCAAGTTCCAAAGCGTGGATGAAGCCTTTATCATCACGCTGGGCAAGGACGAAGCCACGGTGAAAACCAGTGGCGCCGGCGGCCAAGCCCATATCGTGCTTCAACTCCACCAACTGACTGAAGGCGGCTTCGATGAAGGCCACCATCACGTCACCTTCCAATTTCTTCTTAAAACCCTATACCATTCCGGTTTCAATATCTTCCTCGATTACGACATTTCTCTGCACGGCGACAAGCTCGCCGAAAACGCCTTAAGGACGGAGGTCATCTAACATGAGTATCGAATCTATGCTGCGCTCCCGCATCCAGTTAGCCTTGGCCGCTTTTGGCGTGACCGTCACGCCTGAAACCATCATTATTGAAAGTTCCAAAGACCGGAGCCACGGCGACTATGCCTCGACCATCGCCATGCAACTTGCAAAGCAACTCCATCAAGCCCCGCTCGCCATCGCTGAAAAGATCGTTGCCAACCTGAATCTGGACGGCATCGAAAAAGCGGAAGTGGCGCGCCCCGGCTTCATCAACTTTTTCTTAAAAACAGAAACCATCTCGACGGTCGTGAAAACGATTATCGGGTTAGATCAAAAATATGGCACCAGCGACTTTGGCAATGGCAAACGCGTCAACGTCGAATTTGTCTCGGCGAACCCGACCGGTGCGCTCCACTTGGGCCATGCCCGCGGCGCCGCCATCGGCGATTCCATCTGCCGCCTGTATAAAAAAGCCGGCTACTTCGTCACGCGCGAGTATTACGTGAATGACGCCGGCAACCAGATTGATAACTTAGCGAAATCACTTTATGCCCGCTTGCTCGAAGCCTATGGGCTAACCGTGGTTTTCCCGGAAGACGGGTATCACGG
>JAPLKQ010000161.1:2679-8615 GCA_026387995.1 Bacillota bacterium | reverse complement strand
TTTTATCAGCCAAAGCTTCACCGCTCAGTTTTAAGACAATCCGTTTGTATTTTCCCATATTTTCTCCTTTTTCTTAGAAAAAAAGAACACTCAAAGAGTGTTCTATTTGACCTGACTCATGACTTCACAGGCAAAGTCATCAACGCGCTTTTCAATTCCTTCGCCAACAGCGTAGCGAACGAACTTCAAAACCTTAACGCCCAAACGGGCAAGGACAACCGCGACAGTTGCGCCGTCTTCATCAAGCAAGTAGGCTTGTTCGTGAAGCGTCGACTCACTGAAGATTTTGTTTACTTTGCCTTCGATGATTTTGGCAAGGGCCGCTTCCGGCTTGCTGGCTAACTTCTCATCGGCTTTCGTCAATTCGGTTTGGATTTGTTTTTCGTGTTCAATGACGTCCGCAGGGATATTTGTCTTTTCGATGTAGATTGGGTTGTTAGCCGCAATGTGCATCGCTAAGCCTTTGGCTAATTGGAAATTGGGCTTGTCTAGGACCACGATAGTTGAAATCTTGCCACCCATGTGGATGTAAGTTCCAACGTTCGCGCGTGGAGCTTCGACGATTTCGAAACGGCGCAGATCAAGTTTTTCGCCAAGCTTCAAGGTGGCGTCAGTAATTAACGTTTCCGTTAAGGCTTTGGCCGCTTCGATATTCTTGGGATGCGCATCCATAAGTTTGATTTGAATCTCATGGACGAGCTTTTTGAAGCCTTCGCTGCTGCTGACAAAGTCGGTTTCGCAGTTTACTTCGAGAATAATGGTTTTATCTTGTTTTTCCGATGTATGGACGGTGGTAAGTCCTTCGGCGGCAATCCGGCTAGCTTTTTTGGCAACCTTCGAAATGCCTTTGGCACGTAACCAGTCAACGGCTTTTTCAATGTCTCCGTTGTTTTCTTCGATGGCCTTTTTGCAGTCCATCATACCGGCTCCGGTGCGCTCGCGTAAAATTTTGATTTGTTCAATAATTGCTGACATTTATGTACTCCTTCGCCGACTATTTTGCGGCTTTGGCTTCTGGTTTGACTTCGGCTTTTGGTTCGGCTTTGGCTTCGGCTTTCGCTGCAGCGGCCGGTTTCGCAGCGACATGCGCAGCGGCTGGTTTAACTTCAACTTTAGCTTCCGGCTTTACTTCAGCTTTAACTTCAGGTTTGGCTTCGGCTTTGACTTCTGGTTTTGCATGGACGACGGCCGGTTTAGCTTCGGCTTTAACTTCAGCCTTGACTGGCTTCGCTTCGGCTTTAACTTCAGCTTTGACTTCAGCTTTCACTGGAGCAATAACTGGTTTGACTTCGGCTTTGACTTCAACTTTGGCTTCAGCCTTGACCGGAGCAGCAGCTGGTTTGACTTCAACTTTGACTTCAGGCTTCACTTCGGGTTTGACTTCGGCCTTAACTTCAACTTTGACTTCAGGTTTCACTTCGGGTTTAACTTCCGGTTTAACCGCGGCGACTTGTGGCTTTAATGCTTCCGCTTTGGCAGCGGCAACATAGGCCTTGTATGGGGTCGTGGCAGTACTGGTGGAAGAGGAGGGAGTCGTGGACGAAGGAGTTGACGTTGAAGGATGATAATTGCTCACGTACGGTTTATCAGAGTGCGTGGTTCTTTCTTTGTATGGGAAATGTGGGCGGTCGCCTTCTTCGCGTCTGACGGGTGTACGATCCGCTTGACGGATGGCATCTTTCATGGTGACTTCGGCGCCTTCGACGTCTTTCGTATAAGCAATGAGCGGTTGTCCGCCTTTGCTTTCAACGACGGCATCAGCAAGGACTCCAAGCACTAAGCGGACGCTGCGAATCGCATCGTCGTTGGCTGGGATTGGGAAATCGACTTCATCAGGATCACAGTTTGTATCAACGATACCGAAAACCGGGATGCCAAGCGCATGCGCTTCGGCGACAGCATTGTGTTCAACGCGCGGATCAACCACGAACACGGCGTTCGGAGTCTTGCGCATTTCTTTGATGCCTTCGAGGTTTTTGGATAATTTGTCTTTTTCTTTCTTGAGTAAGGCGACTTCTTTCTTGGGCAACAGCTCAAAACTTCCGTCTTCTTCTTTTTTCTCAAGTTCTTTTAAATATCTAATACGGTTTTGGATGGTGCGGAAATTCGTCAAGGTGCCACCTAACCAACGATTGGTGATGTAGAAACTACCCGAGCGAAGGGCTTCTTCCTTAACAGCGTCTTGACATTGTTTCTTCGTGCCGACAAAGAGGATTTTGCCACCGTCGTCAACGATTTTCTTCATTGCTTTGTAGGCGATATCGATCTTGGCAGCGGACTTTTGTAAGTCAATAATGTATATCCCATTGCGGGCGCCATAGATGAATTTTTCCATCTTTGGGTTCCATCTCCGGGTTTGATGCCCAAAGTGAACGCCGGCTTCGAGTAATTTCTTCATGGTGATAACGGGTTCGTTATCGGCATGAATGACACTCGCCATGATATTTGGCTTTTCAACGGCTGGTGTGGCTGGCGCTGGTGCGACAACCTCAACTTTCTTTTCTTCTACCATATAGACCTCCATGTTTTGGTTTTAACCTCCATCACTTCCGTAAATGACACCTTAATTTGCCCCCTTGGGCGGCTTAAGGACCTGTCATCGAATCCATGATGTGTGTAGTCTCTCTTTAGAGAGCAATTTATTCTATCATAGCGCATACGGGTATGCAACGAAATTTACAGAGACCGCCTAACGTCGAAATGACGCTAAAGCGTCACTTGACTGTTTTCTTCTTGTTTCGCGGGAAGGCCATGTCGTACTGCGCCTTCATGGATTCCTGGGTAACATGCGTATAGATTTGTGTGGTGGATATGCTCGCATGGCCCAAAAGTTCTTGAATTATCCGCAAATCGGCACCGTTTTCTAATAAATGGGTAGCAAAGGTATGACGTAATAAATGGGGATGCAGATCAACATCATCGCCCGTTTTCTTTTCAATATTCCGCAAAATAAATTCGAGGCCGCGGGTCGTAAGCCCTTCCCCAATATCGTTTAAGAAAAAGACAGCGGTCGGGGTAAGCTGAGGATGCTTTGCAAGCAAGACAGGCCGTAAATCTTTTTGATACTTTTCCATCGCCGTTTTTGCGGCTCGTGAAAGTGGTACCATCCGTTCCTTCCGTCCCTTGCCAAAAACTCTCATGATACGATTCTTAAAATCGATGTCTTGAAGTGTTAACGCAACGAGTTCGGCAGCACGGATACCAGAGGCATAGAGTACTTCGATAATGGCTTGATCGCGAACGGCAAGTTCATCGGTCCTTTCCGCATTCTTTTTCAAGAGTAATTCAACTTGTTCCAAGTACAAAAAGTGGGGGAGTGCCGCTTGGGCTTTAGGCGATGAGATTAACAAAAAGGGATTGGTTTTGATATAGTTTTTGCTCGTCATAAAGGAAAAGTAGTGGCGAAGTGCGCTCAATCTTCTCTTCAAAGTCCGTTTGGAGATTCCATTCGCCAGTTCGGTCGAAAGGAAATCGCGGATGATCAAATGATCAACGTCGCTAGCCAAAACATTTTCGGTAAGTAAATACTTATAAAACTTTTCAATATCTCTCCGATACGCATCCACTGTCTTCAATGAATATTTTTCTTCAATTTGTATGTGGTTTAAAAATTCCGATAACGGTTTATTCATGAATCTTCACCCACCATTCTTTGATTGCTTTTAATGCATCATCAGCAGTCTTATCGCGATTCTTTTTGGTCGCACCATAAAGGATACCAAAATTAGCGTTCATTGGCGCGAAATTTTCAGGAACGCAACGAGTAATGTAATTGGTTAATGCGCCAAGGATTGTGTTGAGCGGTGCAATAACCGGTTCTTTTTTGTCGTAAAGGCGGGCTGCATTGATGCCTGCCAAGATCCCAGTCGCGGCACTCTCGACATACCCCTCAACGCCCGATAGTTGACCGGCAATAATGACGCTACTCCGTTTTTTCATCTGCAAAGTCGGCTCCAAAACCTTAGGAGCCTTCACATACGTGTTTCGATGCATCAAGCCATATCGAACATAGGAAGCGTGTTCCAAACCGGGTATTAATCCAAAGACTCGGCGTTGCTCTGCATAAGTGAGGTTAGTTTGAAAGCCAACGATGTTATAAAGGCTTCCGGCGACGTTATCTTGACGGAGTTGAACCACCGCATAAGGATGATCATCAATCGTCTGTCTCAAACCTATGGGTTTCAGGGGACCATATCGTAAAGTGGCTTCTCCGCGTTTGGCCATAACCTCAACAGGCATGCAGCCCTCAAAGTACTCGGCATCAAAACTATGTATTTCCGCCGTTTGAGCAGCAATTAGTTCTTTATAAAAATGTTCATATTCAGCCTGATCCATTGCGCAATTTATATAACTGCTATCACCTTGCTCGTAACGTGATTTGAAATAGGCTTTCGAAAAATCAATGCTTTCCTTTTCGACAATCGGGGAAGAGGCATCAAAGAAACCCATGGTATTTTCTCCAGCGATAGAAGTGATTTCCATTACAAGTGGCTCACTGGTTAATGGACCAGTCGCAATGATTGTAATTCCTTCAGGGATTTTTGTAACGTCTTCTTCGTGTAAGACGACATGTGGATTACTCTTTATTTCGTTCGTTATTTTCTCGGCAAACAAATCACGATCAACACTGAGGGCTTGTCCTGAAGGAACGCTCGTTTCAGTGGCAATCCTCATCGTCAACGAATCCATTAATCTCATTTCGGCTTTTAGTAAACCGCAGGCGTTTTCTAAACTACTGCTTTTTAACGAATTCGAACAAACCAATTCACCAAAAAGACCGGTGTGGTGAGCCGGTGTCATTTGCTTAGGGCGTTTTTCATATAAATGGACCGTAAAGCCGTGTGAAACAAGATAATGCGTTGCTTCGACGCCTGCTAACCCGGCTCCAATGACGTTAATGCGTTTTTCCACTATTTTTTACCTGTCGATATTATATCACACTAAAAGAAAAGTGAGATGCTATCTCACTTATTTTCTTTGGCGATTTTTTCCATGTGGCGGCATTTTGGATAATTCGTGCAGCCGAGGAACGTGCCATATTTTCCTTTTTTAGTAACGAGCCAACCATCTTCGCAATCCGGGCATTTCTTTACGTGTTCGGCTTCTTCGTGATGGGATTCATGATCTTCCGATCCTTTTATATAGCGACATTTTGGGAATCCGGAACAAGCAACGAACTTGCGGCCCTTCTTATCGCTTCTCTCAACAAGCGGGCGATGGCATTGCGGACACAACTCGCCCGTCGGGACGGCGGCCGGTTTATCTTTCTTCACGTAATCGCATTTCGGGAAGTTTGAGCAGGCGACGAACGCGCCGTATTTGCCTTCGCGTTGCGCAAGTTGTCCGCCACATTTCGGGCAGACCTCGTCAAGTAAGACAACGGCTGGTTTCGGCATGCTGTCGTAAGCATCCTTGACTTGTTTTTCAAAGGGTCCATAGAACTCAGAAAGAATTTTCAACCGGGTATTCGTTTCATCAACGATATTATCCAAATTGGCTTCCATTTGAGCGGTATATTTTTCGTCTAATAACTCTGGGAAATACTTCTCAAGGTTTTCGATTGTCAGGTCACCTTGTGGGGTCGGAGTTAAAATACCACCGGCACTTGTGACGTATTTACGCGCTTGAAGCGTTTCAATGGTGCTCGAGTAGGTTGAAGGACGGCCAATGCCGGCTTCTTCCATGAGCTTAACCACTTTGGCTTCGGAATAACGCGCCGGAGGTTTGGTAAAATGCTGCTCTTTAACGACATTTTCAAGGACGAACGTTTCGCCTTTATTGACGACCGGGAGAAGTTTGGTTTTATCATCGGCATCATTGCCATAGATACGGGTGTAACCATCGAAAATGGTGACAACGCCATCAGCCTTAAAGGTTAAGCCGTTGCCTTCAAATTTGAGAACGGTGGCTTCTTCTTTTTTTGCCGGCATCAAACT
>JAPLKQ010000161.1:1686-2646 GCA_026387995.1 Bacillota bacterium | reverse complement strand
CGGTCATAAATCAACTTATATAAACGATATTCATCGGAACTCAGGTAAGCGCGGACGCTTTCAGGAGTGCGGTGGTTGCTGGTCGGGCGGATGGCTTCGTGGGCATCTTGCATGCCGACGCTTTCTTTGTCAGCCTTGATGTTGCCTAAGTACTCGCTACCGAAAGCATCGAGAATATAGGATTGGGCACGAGCGACGAAAGTCGGGGCTAAGCGGGTTGAATCCGTACGCATGTAAGTAATTAAACCGACGGGTTCGTCGCCAAGCGAAATGCCTTCATAGAGTTTTTGGGCCACAACGCTGGTTTTCTTGGTTCTGAATTTAAAGCGGTTAAACGCTTCTTGCTGCAAGGTTGAAGTCGTGAATGGTTCTTTGCTTTCAATAATGCGTAATGACTTTTTGATGTCGACGACCTTGAGTTCCTTGGAAATTCGAGCCAAGATTTCGAGAGCTTGCTTCTCCGAAGTGATCTTAGTGGTTTTTCCGTCTAGGCTATCAAAATCGATTTGGATGGTGCGTTCGCCATCGTGCGCTTGAGCGCTGATAGTCCAGTACTCTTCAGGGACGAAAGCCTTAATTTCTTTTTCGTGTTCGACGATTAATTTTAAAGTTACCGACTGCACGCGGCCGGCGGAACGTGACTTAATTTTACGTTGTAAGAGACTGCTTAATTTGAAGCCGATAATACGGTCCAAAATGCGGCGGGTTTCTTGGCTATAGACTAAATTCATGTCAATTTTGCCGGGTTTTTCCATCGCTTCGCCAATTGAGACGCGCGTGATTTCGTGAAACTCCAAACGTTTGGTGTTATTCACATCCAGCTTTAAAATCTCGGCAAGGTGCCAGGCAATGGCTTCGCCTTCACGGTCTGGGTCAGTCGCCAGAATGATTTCTTCAGAGGCCTTGGCATCCTTAATCAACTGGTTGACGACTTTCCTTTTATCCTTATTAACGACGTAA
>JAPLKQ010000161.1:0-1629 GCA_026387995.1 Bacillota bacterium | reverse complement strand
ACTCGTCTCCGAGATAGCGTCCGATCGTGTGGCATTTGGTTGGCGATTCAACAATAACAAGTTTCATGGGGTATCTTCCTTTGCACTTAGTTATTATCATCCAAATAAAACCTTTGTCAAATGTTTTGAATTTTGCTATATATCTTATTTAAATACTTAAATAAACTTTTTTTATTGTTTTGGGGCACCCTTAAGTTCGCTTTCGCCGACGTTCTGATTTAGTTCATCAATGATGTCTTGTGCCGATTCAATGAGGATGGCGCCATCCTTAATCAAACGGTTGCAACTGGTGTCCGTATCAGCCGGATGCGGCAATACAAATACGTCTCGCCCCAAGTACAAAGCATAACCAACAGTTATCAAAGTGCCGCTCTTGCGGTGAGCTTCTGCCACAAAAACGCCTTTTGCCAAAGCCGCAATAATACGATTGCGCCAGGGAAAATGTTCTCGGTCGGGCGCCGTATCGCCAGGGTATTCGCTCATCACTAAATGGTGCAACTTGACTTCATTATATAAATCGAAGTTCTCACGGGGATAGCAATTATCGATGCCGCTTCCGAGCACAGCGATCGTTTTTCCTTTGTTGTTCATAGCGGCTAGATGTGCGGCCGCATCGATGCCTTTCGCTAATCCCGAGATAATCGTCAGCCCGCGGTTCACCAGCTCGCTCGTGATGAGTGTGGTCATTTTTAGCCCATAATCGCTGCATTCCCGGCTTCCGACTACGGCCAAAGTACTGTCAAGTTCATAGCTCAAGGACAAATCCCCATAGTAAAACAGCGCGAACGGGGGCTTATATATCCTTTTTAACATCGCCGGATAGTTCTCATCGATGATCGTGACCACTTGGCAACGTAATCCGCCTACCGTCGTCAAGACATCTTCTTCCTCAAAATTCTCGCGGGCTTGCATCGCATTATAGATTTTCGACCAATCGCCGGCATATTTCACCGAAAAGTAAATCACGACATCGCGGCCTGTTATCATTTAAAACACCACCTACACACTAAATAGGTGGCGTCCTTTGTTTTTTGTCTCTCTATTTAAATAAAAGCAAATCTTGGTTAGCGACAAGTCGAACAGGAGCATACGTATAACGGTAAAGCCCGGGAATCGGTCCGTGAAGGGTCAAAGCCTCAATATGTTGTTTCGTGGGGTAGCCTTTATGTTTGGCAAATCCGTACATCGGATATTGCTTATCAAGTTCAATCATGATGTCATCGCGCGTTACTTTGGCAATGATGCTGGCGGCGGCGATGCATTGGGCTTTCGCGTCACCATGCACAATCGCGTCCACCGGGACGTCGTGGCCGACTAAAGGCATGCAGTCCGTGAGAATCACGCTGTAGGGGTGTTTAATCGCTCTGAGGGCGATTTCCATCGCTAAACGAGAGGCTTGGTAGATGTTGATCTTGTCGATTTCTTCAGGCGTTACGATTCCGACGCCGATGGCAATCGCCTTTTCGTGGATTTCTTTAAAGGCTTGCCGACGGGTTTTGTCCGTCATTTGTTTGGAATCGTTGATTAAATCGTTATGATAATCCCACGGCAAAATAACCGCCGAAGCGACGACGGGACCGGCCAAAGGGCCTCTCCCGGCTTCATCGCAGCCCACGACAAAACGGATTT